>DAOPQX010000233.1:0-5622 GCA_035348395.1 Vicinamibacterales bacterium
CCCCGTGAGCTCCGTGCCAGCGGCCGCGTCGCGCCCGCCAGCGAGATGGCACGCCGGACCGGGTGCCTGGGTTGCCGCGGCGGTCGTCGTGGCGGGAATCGCCACCACGGTGGCGTGGCTGACGTGGTTTCAGCCCCAAGGATCCGCGCCGGCGGGTGGGACCACCGTCCACGGCGTGCCCACGTCGGGAACAGCGGGTCAAGCCACGGGAGCCGGTCCTGCTGTCGAGGGACCGCGCGACAAAGTCTCCGAGGCGGCGGCCGTCCCGGGCGGAGCACCACCCAGCCCGGCGGCCGCGGCGCCAGCCGCCCCTCCACCGCCATCCGCGCCTGCGACGGCGGAGCGCCGTCGCGACGAGGGGGAAGAGGCGCGGCGGCCGCAGCGGCGGGGGGAGCCCGGTGCGAACGTGCCCGCGCCTCCGGCGGCGAAGAGCCCCGGTCCTGACCCGGCGGCCGATGAGGCGGCGCGGCTGCTGACTCAGAACGCGCGGGTCGAGGCGGCCCGGGCGAGGGGACGGGCCGAGTCGGCGGGGGCCGAGCGCCTGGCCGGCGAAACCTACGCCGCGGCAGTCGATGCCGAGCGGGCTGCCGCGGAGCAGTTCCGATCGGGCGCGCCGGAGCGGGCACGGCTGGCGTTCATCGAGGTGGTGGCCCTCTTCGAGCGCGCCGAAAGCGAGGCGCGGGCGGAACAGGCGAGGCAGCGGGAGTTGGAGCGGCGGGCCGCCGAACCGCCCGTCACCTCGAGCCCGCCGGCGACGGCGGTGCCCACCATCCCAAGCTCGGCCGGGGCGGCTGGCGCAGGCGGTGCGGCGCCCCCCGAGCCGCCGCCCGGCGCTGCCGACGCCGTTGCGGCACGGGAAGCGATCCGGTCGCTTCTCTCGCGGTACACCGCCGCGCTCGAGTCGCGCTCGCTGGCGCGTCTCAAGCAGGTCTGGCCCGGTCTCTCCGGGGCCCAGGAACGGGCCATCGCCGACGAGTTCCAGCACGCGCGATCGATCGCGGTGACCCTCGCCGACGAGCAGATCGACGTACGGGGCCCAACGGCAACGGTGTCGTGCCGCCGGGCCTACCGGCTCGAGACGCGCGACGGTCAGCGGCTCGAGTCGGTGACGCGGGCCGAGTTCGGCCTGCGGCAGGCGGGCGGCGGGTGGGTCATCGAGCACGTCCGACACGAACAGCGATAGTCAGAGTCACCGTTCTCCCGAACGCATCTTCCGACGGAGCCCAGCATGAAACGCCCCCTGATTGCTATCGCGCTCCTGGTTTCTCTCGCCGCTCCCGCCGCCGGACAGTCGCGCACCGACCAGCTGGCGCTGCTCTTCCAGGAGGTCTTCGGCCCGAACGGCCTGGTGGTGAACAGCGAGTCGGTCCTTCCCGACGGCTCGACGCACTCGGCGCATTTCAACAGCGGGTTCCAGTCGAACTTCAGCCAGTTCAACATCGCGATTGCCGGCCAGCTCGCCTCGCTGCCGCTGCCGTCGCCGGCCTCGGGCTTCACTTACACGTTCGACACCACGACGGGTACCTTCGTCCGCTCGACGCAGAGCTATGGACCCATCCTGACCGACCGCGCCGAGACGATCGGGCGCGGACGGTTCTCGTTCGGCTTCAACGTTCAGTTCTTCTCCTTCGACACCCTCGAGGGGCTGAACCTCGGCGGCATCCCGGCCGTGTTCACCCACGACAATTTCCAGCTCGGGGGAGGCCTCGCCGACATCGTCAGCACCGTCAACTCGATCGAGGCGTCGGTGGGGCAGATGACGGCGGCCGTGACCTACGGGGTGACGGGGCGCTTCGACGTGTCGCTGGCCGTGCCGATGGTGCGGACCCGCCTGAGCGTGCGTTCCGACGCCAGCATTCAGCGCGTCGGGACCGAGGACCCGTCGATCCACTTTTTCCGCGATCCGGACGCGCCTGAAGGCTACGGGACGCACCGCCAGTTCTTCGCCAGCGGCACGGCTACCGGGCTGGGCGACGTGCTGGTGAGGGTGAAGGGCACGGCGTTCCGCGAGGGGAGCCGGGGCGTGGCCTTGGGGCTCGACGTGCGGCTGCCGACCGGCGACGAGCGCGATCTCCTGGGGTCGGGGGCGCTCGGCATCAAGCCGTTCGCGGCGGTCTCGCTCGGCTGGGGGCGGTTCTCCCCGCACATCAACGTGGGCTACCAGTGGAACGGAAGGAGCGTGCTGGCCGGGAACGTGAAGGCCGACACGCGCGCGAAGATGCCCGACCAGCTGCTCTTTTCCGTGGGCGCCGACATCGGCGTCAGCGACCGGTTCTCGCTCGCCGCGGACGTCCTCGGGGCGCGCGCCATCGACTCTCCGCGGCTGTTTCCGACCAGCTTCACGCCGCAGGGCTCGAGCCAGGCGTTTCCCGACGTCGCGTTCCGCACCTCGACCTTCACGATGACGGCGGGCGCGGTCGGCTTCAAGATCGCCCTCGCAAGGCGCCTGCTGGCCAACTTCAACCTGCGCTTCAGGCTGAGCGATGCCGGCCTCGTCGATCGCGCGTCGCCGCTCTTCGGGGTCGAGTACGGGTTCTAGGTTCTCTCTTTCGTGACCGCGTTTCCTGCCGGTGCCTGCAGCACAACAGTTCGGGTTACTATCCCCGAATGCTTCTGCTGAAGAACGCCGAGGTTTTCGACCCGGAACCGAGGGGGCGCGCGGACATCCTCGTGGCGGGCGGGCGCATCGAGCGGGTCGCGCCCGGCCTGTCGCTGCCGGCCGACCTCTGCGACGTGGTGGATGCCGGCCCGTCGTTCGTGGTTCCCGGTTTCATCGACTGCCACGTACACGTGCTGGGCGGGGGCGGCGAAGGGGGCTACGCCACCCGCACGCCCGAGCTGCGGCTCTCGGACGCGGTCGAGGGCGGCGTGACCACCGTCGTCGGGTGCCTGGGCACCGACGGCGTGACGCGCAGCCTTCCGGCGCTCCTTGCCAAGGCACGGGGCCTCGAGGAAGAGGGCCTCACCACCTTCATCTACAGCGGTCACTACGCGGTGCCGCTGCAGGCGATGACCGGCAGCATCGAGCGCGACCTGCTGCTGGTGGACAAGGTCATCGGGGCGGGCGAGGTGGCCGTGTCCGACCACCGGTCCACGCAGCCCACCTTCGACGAGCTGGCGCGCCTCGCCGCCGAGGCGCGGCGGGGCGGGATCCTGTCGGGGAAGGCGGGCGTGGTCAACGTGCACCTCGGCGACGGGCCGCGCGGCCTGGCCCTGCTCCGGCGCCTGGTCGAGGAGACCGAGATCCCCGCGTCGCAGTTCCTCCCGACCCACATGAACCGCAACCCGCGGCTCTTCGAGGAGGCGGTCGCGTGGGTCGCGGGCGGCGGGCTGGCCGACTTCACCACCTCCACGGTGCCGGCCTTCGTCGAAGAGGGCGAGGTGAAGGCCGCGCTCGCGCTGCGCCGGATGATGGAAGCCGGCGCGCCGGTCGCGAACCTCACCTTCTCCTCTGACGGGCAGGGCAGCCTGCCGAGATTCGACGGCGAGGGGCGGCTCGTGGGACTCGACGTCGGCAGGGTGACGAGCCTGTTCGCCTCGGTGCGGGAAGCCGTGCTGGAGCACGGCGTGGCGCTGCCGACGGCGCTGGCGCTGATCACGTCGAACCCTGCGCGCATCCTGAAGCTGCGCGGGAAGGGCCGCGTCGCCGAGGGAGCGGACGCGGACCTCGTGCTGCTCGATCCCCACGCGCTGGCCGTCACGGGCGTCATCGCCCGCGGCCGGTGGCTGATGCGCGACGGCGAGCCGCTCGTCAGGGGGACCTTCGAATGAGCGTGCGCGAGCGGCTTCGGCGTCTGGCGATGCCACACACGCTCGTGGTGGTGATGTCGCTGGTGGTCCTGGTGCTGGCCCTGTCGTGGATGGTGCCGTCGGGCGAGTACCAGCGGGTGCAGGCGGAAACCAGCGCGGGGCCGCGCACCGTTACCGCGCCCGGCACCTACCAGCAGGTCGAGAAGATCTATCTCGGGCCCCAGATGGTGCTCGAGGCGCCGCTCAAGGGGTTCGTGGACGGCGCCCTGCTCATCGCGTTCCTCCTGATGATCGGCGGGAGCTTCGCGATCTTCCAGGAGACGGGGGCGGTCGACTTCGGGATTCGCCGGCTCACCGGGGCGCTGACGGCGCGGCCGCACCTCGAGGGGCTGCTGATCCCGGCCCTGATGATCATCTTCTCGCTCGCCGGGTCGGTGTTCGGGATGTCGGAGGAAGTGATCCCCTTCATCCTGATCTTCATCCCGCTGGCCCGCCGGCTGGGCTACGACTCGATCGTGGGCGTCTCGATCCCGTTCCTCGGCGCCGCGGCGGGCTTCGCCGCCGCCTTCTTCAACCCGTTCACCGTCGGCATCGCCCAAAGCATCGCGGGGCTCCCGCTCTACTCCGGCCTCGGCTACCGGCTGTTCACCTGGGTCGTCGGCACGGCGGTGATGGTCGCGTACGTGATGTGGTACGCGGGACGCGTCCGGCGGGACCCTGACATCAGCCCCGTGCGGGACATCGATCTCAGGCGCGAGGCGGCCGGCTCGCACGCGGGGCCGCGCGAGGGATGGGACGCGCGCCACGTGGCGACGCTCGCGCTCTTCGTCGCGTCGATGGTGCTGCTGGTGGTTGGCGTCCTGGCGTGGAAGTGGTACATCGACCAGATCGCGGTGCTCTTCTTCGGGATGGGCATCGCGCTCGGGTTCGCCGGGGGCATGGGGCCCAGCCGCGTCGCGCGCACCTTCGTCGCCGGCGCGAAGGACATGGTCGGCGTCGTCTTCATCATTGCCTGCGCGCGTGCCCTGCTCGTGATCGCGCAGGACGCGAAGATCCTCGACACCATCCTCTACTGGGCGTCGAACACCCTCTCGGCGCTGCCCCGCGGCGTGATCGCGCAGGTGATGTTCCTGATCCAGTGCGTCATCAACTTCTTCATCCACTCGGGGACGGCGCAGGCCGCGCTCACCATGCCGATCATGGCGCCGCTCGCCGACCTCGTGGGCATCACGCGGCAGACCGCCGTCTACGCCTACCAGCTGTGCGAGTTCATCAACCCGATCCTGCCGACCAGCGCGGTGACGATGGGAGTGCTCGGGGCGGCGGGGATCCCGTGGGAGCGGTGGGCGAGGTGGTTCCTGCCGCTGATGCTGATCCTGGTGGTGCTCAGCTTCCTGCTGCTGATCCCGCCGGTGCTCTGGTTCGAGTGGAGGTAGCCGGATGCGTCGCGCGCTCCCGATCGTCGCGGTCGTCCTGGTGGCGCTCGCCGCGGGCGGGCAGGGTTTCAGCCCCGTCCCGGCGGGGCAGGGCCCGAACCCGGCCCAGGACTTCGTCTGGCCCGGCGAACGGGAGAAGCTGCCGGCCCCGGCGGCCGACGCGGTGGCATCGCTGGGAGCCGATCGGCTCGCCACCCACGTCGCCTTCCTGTCGGCTCCGGCCCTCGGCGGCCGGGGGCTGGGCGACGAGGGTCTCGAGGCCGCGATCGAATACGTGGCCGCGCAGCTGTCGCTGGCGGGGGTGGCGCCCGCGCTCACTGCAAGCGGCGCGCAGCCGCTGGAGGCCTACTACCAGCCGGTCACGCTGAGAGCGGTCAGCCGGCCCGGCGGCCGGCTCACGATCAGCCGGGGCAGCGGGGCAGGTGCTGTCCAGACC
>DAOPQX010000234.1:0-5609 GCA_035348395.1 Vicinamibacterales bacterium
CACAACGCGCTCCGGGCGGCGGCGCTGGCGGTACTCCACCGGGGCGACATGCGCGTGCGGCAGCAGGCGGCCCGCCTCGACGCGCTCAGCCCGCTCGCCGTGCTCGGGCGCGGGTATGCCGTCTGCTGGAACGCCGACCGCAGCCGGATCCTCCGCGACGCCGATGCGGTAGCCGACGGCGAGGCGGTCCGCGTCACGCTGCAGAAGGGCGAGATCACCGCGACGGTCACCAAGCGCCCCTGAGGCCCGCGACCATGGATGGCACCATCAAGGACTTCGAGGCGGCCATCGCCGAGCTCGAGGCCATCGTGAAGAAGCTCGAAGAGGGCGAACTGCCCCTCGAGCAGTCGCTCTCGCTCTACGAGCGCGGCGTCCACCTCTCGCGCTACTGCCACGCACGCCTCGAGGATGCCGAGCGGCGCATCGAGATCCTCGACGAGCGCGGCGAGCTGCGCCAGGCGCCGCCGTCGCTGGCCAACCCGCGCAACGGCGAGGAAACCGGCCGCAACGCCGCCAGCGATCGCCCGGACCCGGAGCGTCGGCGGTGACGCCAAGGCCGGCGCCGCCCCTCGACAAGTACCTCCGCGCGCGGCGCGACCTGGTGGACGCGGCGCTCGAGCGCTTCCTGCCCTCGCCTCCCGCCTGCCCCGCGGTCATCGCCGAGGCGATGCGCTACAGCCTGTTCGCCGGCGGCAAGCGACTGCGCCCGATCCTCGCGCTGGCCTCGGCCGAGACGATCGCCGCCGACGCGTCGCTGCAGGCGCCCGCGACGGCAAGCCTCTTCGCCGCCGCCGCCTCGCCGGGACGGTGGGACGCGCCGGGCGCCGGCGACCTCGAGGCAGGCGCAGCGGAGCGCCTCGCGATCGGCCTCGCGCTGCCCGCCGCCTGCGCGATCGAGATGATTCACACCTACTCGCTGGTCCACGACGATCTGCCCGCCATGGACGACGACACCTTGCGGCGGGGACGGCCCACCAGCCACGTGGTCTACGGGGAGGGGATCGCCATTCTCGCCGGCGACGGCCTGCTGACCGAGGCGTTCGCGCTGCTCGCACGCGGCCCGCGCGACGATGGCCGGGGACAGAGGGTGGAGGGCGGAAGTCCGGACCCGGCGCTGCCGGGGCTGCCGGAGCGCATCCAGCGGACGATCGCGGTCATCGCCGAGGCCGCAGGGGCGTGCGGGATGGTGGGCGGCCAGGCGATCGACCTGCAGGCGGTCGGCACCGCGCGCCTGGCCTCGATCGAGGCGCTGCGCGACATGCACGCCCGGAAGACGGGCGCCCTCATCAAGGCCGCGGCCGTATCGGGCGCCGTGATGGCCGGCGCGGCCGCACCGGTCGTCGCCGGGATCGAGCGGTACGGCGCCGCGATCGGCCTGGCCTTCCAGATCGTGGACGACATCCTCGACGTCGAGGGGTCGAGCGCCGACCTGGGCAAGACCGCCGGAAAGGACGCGGCGGCCGGCAAGCCGACCTACCCCGCCCTCCTCGGCCTCGACGCGTCGCGGCGGCTTGCCGCCGAGGCGATGGACGAGGCCCGCGACACGCTGGCCGCGGCCGGCATCCAGGGCAGCCGCCTCGAGGAGATCGCGCGGTGGGTGGTGGAACGACGCCGCTGATGAAAACCCGTCTCGACCTCGTCGTCGTCGCACGCGGCCTGGCCCCGTCGCGCGAGCGGGCGCGCGCGCTCATCCTCGCGGGGCAGGTGCGAGTGAACGGCGCGCTGGCCGACAAGGCCGGGACGATGATCGCCGAGGACGCGGGGGTGGAGCTGGTAAAGCCGGACCACCCTTACGTCGGGCGCGGCGGGTTGAAGCTGGCGCACGCGCTCGACACGTTCGATATCGCGGTCGAGGGGCGCGAGGCGCTCGACATCGGGGCCTCGACCGGCGGGTTCACCGACGTCCTGCTTCGACGGGGCGCGCGGCGCGTCGTCGCGCTCGACGTGGGCCACGGTCAGCTCGACTGGGGGCTGCGCAACGACCCCCGGGTGGTGGTGATCGAGGGCTTGAACGCGCGGCACCTCGAACCGTCGCACCTGCCCGGGCCGGTTGACCTGGTGACGATCGACGTCTCTTTCATTTCGCTGACGCAGATCCTGCCGCGCGTCCCGGCGCTGCTGGCCCCTGCGGCCGACGTCGTGGCACTGGTCAAGCCGCAGTTCGAGGCCGGGCGCGAGGAGGTCGGGCGCAAGGGTATCGTGCGCGACCCGGCGGTCCACGAACGTGTCGTCGAGAAGGTGGGGCGAGCCGCCGAAGAAGTGGGCCTGTCGCGCGCCGCTCTGACGACCTCGCCGATCACCGGGTCGGAGGGGAACGTGGAGTTCCTGCTGCATCTGAGGGCTAGGGGCTAGGAGCTAGGGGCTAGGGGCTAGGGGCTAGGGGCTAGCAGGCTTCTGTCAGCAACCGGCGTGGAGGCCGTGATGGCAGCCATCTCGCGGGTCGGGATCGTCGCCAAGCCGCAGCTGGAAGAGGTGGCCACACACCTCGAACAGACGGCCGCGTGGCTCGAGGCGCGCCGCATCGAGCCGGTCTTCGAGGCCAACACGGCCGGGCTGGGGCGGGTTGGCGCGGGGCGCCGCTCGGCGAGCCGGGACGAGCTGCCGCGGCTGGTGGACCTGCTGCTCGTCTTCGGCGGGGACGGGACGTTCCTGGCGGTCGCCGACCGCGTGGCCGAGTCGGGGCGCGACATCCCGATCCTCGGCGTGAACTTCGGCCACCTCGGCTTCCTCACCGAGGTGGCGTGGACAGGGATGTTCGCCTCGCTCGAGGCGGCCATCGCGGGCGAGGCGGCCTTCGACCACCGGCTGGTGATCCGGGCCTCGGTCCGGCGGTCGGGCCTCGAGACGGCCCGCCGCTTCGCCCTCAACGACGTCGTGGTGACGCGCGGGGCGCTGTCGCGCATCATCCCGCTGTCGGTCACGGTGGGCGGCGAGTTCGTGGCCACCTTCCACGCCGACGGCCTCATCATCTCGAGCCCCACCGGGTCCACCGCCTACAACCTGTCGGCCGGCGGCCCGATCGTGCACCCGGACGTGGACGCCCTGGTGCTCACGCCGATCGCCCCCCACATGCTGAGCAACCGGCCGGTCGTGATCCCGGCCTCCACCGAGGTGGTGGTGCACCCCGTCGCCCTGGACGCCGGCCAGGAGGCATACGTCTCGATCGACGGCCAGAGCGGCCAGGGCCTCGAACCGGGCGACACGCTGCACGTGGCCCGCCACGATCATCCGATCCGCCTGGTGGAGTCGTCTTCGCACAGCTACTTCGAGGTGCTGCGGAAGAAGCTGAAGTGGGCGGAGCGGTAACCGCACGGTTTACCATTGATCCATGCGACGCCTCGCGCTGGTGCTCTTCGTTCTCGCGGCGGTGGCGGCCGGCGCCTGGTGGGCCCTCGAGTGGCGGCTCGCTCAGCCCTACAAGGGGTGGGAGGGCGAGGAGGTCTTCGTCGACATCCTGCCAGGCGAGGGGACCGCAGTCATCGGCCGCAAGTTGATCGAGGCCGGCGTCGTGCCCGATCGGTGGACGTTCCGGGCTGCACTCTGGCGCACGGGAGACGCCCGGCGGCTCAAGGCCGGCGAGTACCGGTTCGACCGGCCCCTCGGCCCGCGCGAGGTGGTCGCGCGGCTGGCGCGGGGCGACGTCTACCTGCGGGCGATCACGTTTCGCGAAGGGCTGACCATCCGCGAGATGGCGCGCCTCTGGGAAGAGCAGGGGTTCGGCACGGCGTCGGAGTTCCGCAGGGCGGCCGGGCGCGCATCCCTGATCCACGACCTCGATCCCGAGGCCCGCGACCTCGAGGGCTACCTGTTCCCCGACACCTACGCGCTGCCCAGGCGCGCGAGCGTGGACACGCTCATCGAGCGGATGGTCGCTGGCTTCCGCCGCGTCTTCACGGAGGACCTGCAGGAAGCGGCGCGCGCGCAGGGGTTCAGCGTGCGCCAGGCGGTGGCACTCGCCGCGCTCGTCGAGAAGGAGACCGCCAAGCCCGAGGAGAGGCCGATCGTGGCCGGCGTCTACCGCCAGCGCCTCCGGATCGGGATGCCGCTGCAGGCCGACCCGACCGTCATCTACGCGCTGGTCGCCGCCGGCCGCTACGACGGCAACCTGACCCGCCAGGGGCTGCAGATCGATTCACCCTACAACACCTACCGCTACCCGGGACTTCCGCCGGGCCCGATCGCCGCGCCGGGACGAGGATCGCTCGAGGCGGCGGCTCGGCCGGCGGACGTCGATTACCTGTACTTCGTCAGCCGCAACGACGGCTCCCACGTTTTCTCCCGCACGCTCGACGAGCACAACCGCAACGTCTTCCGCTACCAGGTCAAGCCCTTCCGGGGCCGTCAGGGGCGGGGCGGACGCTGAAGGAGAAGCGTGTAATGGCCGCGTTGTTCACCGGCCTGCCGTCCGCTCGTCCAGGTACTCCTGGAGGATCACCGCGGCGGCGGCCGCGTCGAGCTTCCTCTTGCGGCTGCGCCAGTCGCGGTCGCGCAACGCGAGCCGGCTCTCGGCCTCCACGCTCGTCAGCCGCTCGTCCCTGAGGACGACCGGCTGCGGGATGCGAGCCCGGAGCGCCTCGGCGAACGCCAGCGCCCGCATCGTCTGCTCGTGCGGCGAGCCGTCGAGGCGGCGCGGCAGCCCCAGCACCACCTCCCCCAAACCATCGTCCTCAGACGCCAGGCGTCGCACGGCGCGCACCACCTCGTGGAGCCGCTGCTCGCCGCGTGCCTCCAGCACCGCCAGGGGCCGCGCGATGAGACCCGAGGGGTCGGAGACGGCCAGTCCCACGCGCCGCTCGCCAAGGTCGATGCCCAGCACCCGCACGGGGGGGATGATATACTCCGGGATGGAATACCGTCCACAACGGTCCGCATTCCAACGATGACCAAGACCATCCTCCGCGCAGCCGCCGTGCTGGTGGCCGCACTCGTCGTTGCGGGCGCCTGCTCCTCGTCGCCCCAGCCCTCGTCGTTCAAGCAGAAGCTGGTGA
The DNA here is from genome assembly GCA_035348395.1 of Vicinamibacterales bacterium. Taxonomy (GTDB): domain Bacteria; phylum Acidobacteriota; class Vicinamibacteria; order Vicinamibacterales; family Fen-181; genus JARKSS01. Next base: position 4,989 of record DAOPQX010000234.1, read on the forward strand.
TCCTCGGGTTCGACGGGATGGACCCGCGGCTGGTGGAGCGCTTCATGGACGAGGGCAAGCTGCCCACCTTCAAGAAGCTCGCGGCCGAGGGCGGCTTCTACCGGCTCGAGACGTCCACCTCGCCCGAGTCGCCCACCTCGTGGGCCTCGTTCGCCGTGGGCGGCAACGCCGGCAAGCACAACATCTTCGACTTCCTCGTCCGCGACGTGAAGACCTACGTGCCCGACCTGGGGATGGTCCGGCGCGAGATGCCGTCCTTCCTCTTCGACTACATCCCGACGGGCAAGCCGAAGGCGGTCTCGCTGCGGGGCGGCACGTCGTTCTGGGTGACGGCGGGACAGGCCGGCGTGCGGTCGTCGATCCTCACGGTTCCGGTCACCTTCCCGCCCGAGGAGGTCCCCTCCGGGGTGATGCTCTCGGGGCTGCCGCTGCCCGACATCCGCGGCACGGTGGGAACCTTCTACTACTTCGCGAGCGACCTGAGCCGCTACGAAGAAGGCAACACCGAGATGGGCGGCATCCTGAAGCGGCTCGTCTTCGAGGGCGACCTCGCGCGCACCGAGCTGGTCGGCCCCTCGAACCCCATCGTCTCGGCGAAGATGCAGGAGGTGCGGCAGAAGC
>DAOPQX010000235.1:0-5597 GCA_035348395.1 Vicinamibacterales bacterium
CGAACTGCCGCCACAGGGCTGCGGCGAGCCGGCCATCACCGCGATGGCGGCCGTTCTGGCCAACGCGCTCTTCGACGCCACCGGCGTGCGTGCGATCCGCCTGCCGCTGGTGCTGCCGGCAGCCCGCTAGGCGGAAGCGGAGGCGGTCCGTTCCTTGCTGTCCGACGGGCGGCTGCACCCGTCATCCACAAGGAGGTTGCCGTGAAGGTCAGCGAACTGTTCCTTGCAGAGCTGGACCGCGAAGCCGATCGCTCGCGCCGCATGCTGCAGCTGCTCCCCGAGGGCAAGTACGACTGGAAGCCGCACGAGCGATCCATGTCGTTCGGCTACCTGGCCCAGCTCGTCGGCACCATGTTCTCGTGGGTAACGGCGACCGTGAAGCAGGACGAACTCGACCTGCAACCGAAGGGGGGGCCGCAGGCGCCCCCGCGGCTGGACACGAGCGCGGAACAGGTCCAGGCGCTGGAGAAAGCGGTCGCCGATGCGCGGGCGGCCCTCCAGTCCACCACCGACGAGCACCTGGCGACCCCGTGGCGGCTGCTTGTGGCCGGCAACGTCGTGTGGGAGGCGCCGCGCCACGAGGTAATCCGCGAGACCTTCAACCACCTGGCGCACCACCGCGGCCAGCTCACGGTCTACTACCGCCTGCTGGGCGTGAAGGTGCCCGCACTCTACGGACCGTCGGCCGACGAACGGCCCTTCTGAAGGGGGCCGTACCGGAAATGTGACGGATTTCACCTTTTCGGGGCCGTACCAGAAACGTGACGTTTTTCACCTTTTCGGTACGGCCCCGGGGGTGTGACGAACTTCACCGTTTCGGTACGGCCCCGGGGTGAAAGCCCCGATCCACCAGGTACTGCGCGCCGCCAAGCTGCGCCATCTGGCCGAGGATCCAGTTGCGGCGGCCGGCGACGTAGGCCGACGGGCGGTTGGCGCGGAAGCGGTGAGGATTCGGCAGCACGGCGGCGAGCAGCGCCGCCTCGCCCGCGGTGAGGCGCGAGGCCGGCTTGCCGAAGAAGCGCCGCGCCGCCGCCTCCACCCCGAAGACGCCGTCTCCCATCTCGGCAACGTTCAGGTAGACCTCGAGGATGCGGCGCTTCGGCCAGAGCGTCTCGATCAACAGCGTGAAGTACGCCTCGAGCCCCTTCCTCACGTAGCTGCGCCCCGGCCAGAGAAAGACGTTCTTGGCCACCTGCTGCGAGATGGTGCTCGCGCCGCGTACGCGGCGCCGGCGCCCGCGCTCCTGCTCGCCGATGGCCTTCTGGATGGCCTCGATGTCGAAGCCGAAGTGATCGGCGAAGCGCTGGTCCTCGGCTGCGATCACCGCCAGCGGCGCGTGCGGCGCAATGCGGTCCCAGCCCACCCAGGAGTAGGCCGGCACGTACTTCTTCCCCTGCGCCAGCGCCGCCAGCTGCCGCTCGGCCATCAGGGCCGACCAGGACAGCGGAACCCACCGAAGCGACAGGGTGATTGCGACCGAGGTGGCAAGGAAACAGGCCGCACTTCCCACGATCGCGACGATGGCGAGGCGGAGACGCGAGGCGGGGCGGCGCCTGAAGTGCAGGTCCGGACGGCCGCGGAAGGGAGATCTCACCCGACGGGCCTCGTCGAAACCGAAAGGCGGGCCACGCGGCGCGTGTGCACCATGACGCGGGGATTGTAGATCACGCGGGTCGGGGGTTGGCGCGCGCCCGCGCCTTGCCGGCTTCGTCCCGGGCATGTCGGGCGCCGACGCGTCGTAGAACAGCCGTGGGATCACGCGGCGCCGCGCAGCCGCCTCGAAGGACCCACGCGGTTCACCGCCGCCGCGATCGACGTGGTCGTCGCAATGAGGTGCCCGACGCGCAGCGGTCCCTTGATGCGGGTGGCGGCGATGCCGTGCAGTGCCGCGGGGACCGCGCAACCGCACTGCGTGCAGTCCGGATTGCCGCCGATCAGGCACGGCACGACCTCGGTGGCCAGGTCGGGGGCGTAGGCCCGGCTCACCCGCGCGAAGAGGCAGTGCGCGGGATCGCGCGGGGGGTGCAGGTAGGCCCGGGCGATTTCGTTGGAGGTCAAGAGCTTCGGGTAGCGCACCTTCAGGGCGGGGAGCAGTGAGGCCAGCGTCAACCGGTCCTCCGGAGTCAGCATCTCCGGCGTGCGCTCTCCCCGCTGCGGCGTGTAGGCGCTCACCAGGAGGTGCTGGACCTCGGGCCTGGCGCTCCAGAACGCCAGGTTCTCCTCGAAGTAGGCACGCGAGAGCATCCCGTGCACGACGGTCCAGTGCAGGCTCACTCTCCGGCCCTCGATGTTCCGGAGAATGCGCTCGTAGGTGGCGGGCGCCCGGCGCCGCGCGTGATCCGGGGCCAGGCCGTCGACCGAGACAGTGACGACCAGCCGGCCGAGGCTGTCCCATTCCATTGGAATCGGCAAGACGCCGCTCGTGACGACCATCGTCGGGACGCCAAGGGCCGCCAGCCGGGGCAGCAGCGCGTCCAGCTCGCGGCGCCGCAGCAGCGGCTCACCGCCCACGATCGAGACGTGCTGCGGGCGGTGCCGGGCGACGAGAGCGAGGACGCGCGCGACCAGCGCCTCGCCGTGCAGTTCCGCGACGGCACCCGAGGAGCCGGCGTGCCCCTCGACGTGGGCGTAGCAGCCGCGGCAGTGCAGGGGGCACTGACGCGTAACCTCGATCGACAGCAGTGGCGAGCCGCCGCGAAGCAGCCTGCCCCAGGCCATCAGAAGCTCGCGGGCTCCTATCTTCATGGCGCTCCGCCCTGGAGGCTCATGGTCAGTCTTCGAAGCAGCGGGCACCCGACCTGAAGCCTCGCGCCGCCTGCCTGGCAACCCAGTGCAGCACGCGGCGGTCGTTGTAGCAGAATCCGAGGTTGTGCTGCAGCGTCGAGAAGCAGTTGCGCTGGCACTCGACCTTCATCGCTTCCAGGCGGGCCGCGTCGAATCTCGGCGAGCCGATGTGACCCCAGTCGACCTTCGCCGTGTAGAGCGGAAAGCACGGCGCCACGCTCCCGTCGGTCCGGATGACGACCGAGTTCAGCCCCGCGCGGCAGTTCCACGGCTCGAGCCGCCCACGCAGGAAATCCTTCATGTCGTTCAGCCGCTTGATCGAATTGACCATCGCATAGCCGGCCTTGTTCTTCTCGATGAGCCAGTCGACCAGCTCGTCCACCTTCGGCCAGTCCTCGCGGCGGAGGAACACGCCGTTGTCGTGGAGGTGCTTGAAGTGCGGCTGCTCGTACATCGGCGACTCGCAGACGTGATAGTCGGTGGCGATCCGGTACTCGTGCGCAATCTCGGTCAGGTCCCGCACGTCGTCCATGTTGGTCCGGCAGATGCAGATGTTGAAGAACACCATGTAGCCGTAGTCGTACTGCTTGCGCAGCAGGTACTCGAACTGGCGGCGCACCGGGTTGAGCGCCTTCGGGAGGCCGGGCTTCGGATCGACCGTGTCCATCGCAACGTTGAACACCGCCATCCCCGCGTCGCCGAGGCGATCGACCACCGCCGGCTTCAGCAGCCGGGCGTTGGTCCCGATGTAGACCCAGAAGCCCTTCGACGCCGCGTAGTCGGTCACCTTGTGCACGAACGCCGGCCGCACGAGGGGCTCCCCGCCCATGACCGCCAGCACGCGGCACGTCGTGCTCTCGAGCCAGTCGATGGAGCGCCTGGCCACGTCCTCGGTCATCCCGGGCGTGCGGTTGTCCCACGACGGGCAGTAGTGGCAGTCGACGTTGCACTTCCAGTCGGTGAACAGGTAGGCGAGGATCGGGTGAAAGCTCCCCGGCAGCACCCTCGACTTGACGTACGGGACGAGCCAGCCGTTCACCTTCCTCCTGATCAGCGGCAGCGACCAGTGCCGGTCCTGCACCACCGGGCCCGAGCGCTCCTCGCCGAGCAACTCGGGGTGCCGCGGGAACGGCGGTTCTGGAAGCGGCTGCGCGTCGGGCCAGGCCGGTGGCGGCACGCTCCGGGGGTCAGAGCCCTCCAGCCCCTTGATCCATCTGTCCAGCCGAAGCGGAGCGACCGGTTCCCCTACCCCTTTGCTCTCGAGGGCAATTGCGTCAGCGGATGAGCTGGCGGGCGTGGAATCCATATGCGTCTCCACGGGCGCCGCCTTCGAATGGTGAGGATCAGGAAGGATGGGAAGCGCGAAGCGGACGCGGCGGACGCCGGCCGAACCTTTTCAAGATTAGTGCCGCGGTCGACGCGGTGCGCGGAGGCGGTTCTCCAAGCCTGCCAGGGCTTTGCGTCGAAGGACGGGAAGGCTGAACGCGCCGCGGCGGCAAATCGCTACGGCGCGTCCGGGGAAAATGTCGCGTAGCCCTACAGGAGCGAGGTTAGCAGGCGCTCAAGGTCGGCGCGATCGACGTCGGGCCTCCTGGCGAGCACGCGCGCCAGCCATGCCTCGGCCTTGACGGCCAGCAGCCGCCACTCGTCGCGGGCGTCCCCAACCCGCAGATCGAGGAACACCAGCGCCGCCAGCGTGGCGACCACGGCTCGCGCCTCCTCGTCGTGCCCGATGGTCTGGGCCAGCGATTCGAGCGCGCGCAGGCTCGCGCCGATCGTGTCGGCGAGCCGGCCTTCAAGGGCCCACGAGCCGTCCGCCTGCTGCAGCCGCGCCACCAGGACGTGAGGGCGCTCCGGCTGGCTCCCCGACGCGAAAGGCGCGGGTGAGCGTCGCGATGTGCTTCGTTCGTACCTGCGGAGCAGGTCGTCGACGCGAGGCCCCGACGTCTCCCCAGAAGCCGGCGAGCTCAGGCATGCACTCACGTCCGGCGACCTTTCCATGACGCTCATGCAGTAGCGTAGGTTCTGGTCAAGCGAGACCGCTGACAGGAGTTGCGCCTGGACGGCGCCGCGCGCCCTGTCCAACCCGCCCCACCCGGCCGTCAGCTGCACCGGCACACGGCGCAACTCCGCGGCCGGCTCCTCCTCGGCCCCCTCGCGCCGCTCGATCGCGACAAACGACGTCTCGCTCGACGCGAGGTGATGCGCGAGCGCCAGCGCCACGATCGCCTCGCTCACACGCTTCTCTCGCCGTCCGCGCTGCGCGCTCCCGCGCGGCCGGTCGTGCAGCGCGCTCGTCCCCTCCTCCAGGTCGCGGATGGCGGCGCGCGCCGCGAGCGTCGCCAGCAGGGTGCCCGGCCGGGCCTCGCCGATGTCCACCCCGAGGCTCCAGCTCACCGGCTGCCCTTCCGCGTCGCCGCCAAGCGCGACCGACACCGCGGCGCCGGGTTCCAGCCTCGCGTACAGGACCGCCGCCTCGCCGTCGAAGATTGTGGGCGCGCGGTGCGGCGCCTGCAGCCTGGCCGCCGCGCCCTTCCATTCCACCTTCACGTCGCGCACGGCAGGCCGGCCGAGGCGCGCAAACTGCCGCAGCACCTTCGGCTCGATCCGCTCGCCGGGGTGGATGAACTCGGCCTGCCCGAGCGTCACCCGCGCCAGCGAGCGCACCAGGTATTCGCTCGCGCCGTAGCCGATGCCGAACGTGAAGATGCGCGTGTGCGCCCGGTGCATCTCCGCCAGCTCGATGACGGCCGCCTCGTTGCTCACTTCCCCGTCGGTCAGCAGCACCACCTGCCGGCGAAGGCCGGCCCGCG
>DAOPQX010000236.1:0-5595 GCA_035348395.1 Vicinamibacterales bacterium
GTTCGCGCGCGGCGTGCCGCGCGATCCGGGCCCCCGCCAGGTTGATCGCGCGCACCTTGTCGGACAGCCCGAACGAGGCCAGCTTCACCCGGTTGGCGCCGAAGGTGTTGGTCTCGAGCACGTCGGCGCCGGCGCGCGCGTACCCGAGGTGCACCTCGGCCACCAAATCGGGCTGCGCCAGGTTCAGCGACTCGAAACACCGGTTGACGAAGACGCCCTTGGCGTACAGCATCGTCCCCATCGCGCCGTCGCAGACGAGAACGCGGGCGTCGAGCTCGCGCAGGAAGGAACCGGGCATCAGGAATGGTTGGGAGATCTCACGACGACACCAGCAGGTCGGCCTTGTCCCACACGAAGTCGTCCTTGCTGTAGACCGCCAGTTCGTAGTCCTTGCCCATGAAGATCGCCGAGACGGGGCAGGCCTCCTCGCAATACCCGCAGAAGATGCAGCGCGTCTTGTGGATCTGGTACACCTTGGCGTAGCGGGGGCCCGCCTTCACCGTGCCGTCGTTCTCGGCCGGCTCCAGGTAGATCGCATCCGCCGGGCACGCCACCGCGCACAGCCCGCACGCCACGCACTTCTCGAGCCCCTGCTCGTCCCGCATCAGCACCTGCTTCCCCCGGTACTTGGGGAACATCGGCATCTTCTGCTCGGGATAGCTGATCGTGACCGGCTTGCGGAACAGGTACCGAAAGGTCGTCGAGAAGCCGACCACCAGCGCGCGTATCATCGGCTCGCCTCCGGGGACGAAGAGGATCGGGTGGCCCGAATCGTTTTATCATAGCATCGGCTGTGCCACCGACACCCGGGCTGCTGTCGCCGATTCAGATCCTGTTGACGACGCTGGTCGTCAAGCTGGCGCTCGCGGCGCTGCTGGGAATCGTTCTCGTCCGCTACCGCCGCTTCCGCGCCATCCTGCTGAGCGACCGGCGCGCATGGCCCGAGCGCCTCATCTTTGCCGCCGCCCTCGGCATCCCGGTGATGGCCGGCGTCGTGGCCCGGCTGCTCCTCTCCTACAAGGCCGCCGACCTCTCGCTCGAGGCCAGCCTCGTGGCCGGCCTGATTGCCGGCCCCTACGCCGGCGGCATCGTCGGCTTCCTCGCCGGGTTCCCGCCGGTCCTCGCGGGCGAGTTCGCCGCCCTTCCCTTCGCGGTTGGCTGCGGGTTCGCCGGCGGCGGCTTCGGCGCCCTGTGCCCGCGCGACGCCGTGTGGAAGTTCTCTCCCTTCGTCTTCACGAGCCTGCACGAGCGCTTCTGGAAGCTGGCCCGCCGGCTGCAAGTGGACTGGCAGGTCGTCCTGTTCCTTGTCCCGGTGGGGTTCGAGTTCCTGCGGCTCGCCGTCGCGAACCGCATCGGCACCGCCTACCTGTTCAGCATGAACCCGCACGGCCTCGGTGAAACGGTCGCGGTCATCCTGGCGACCGTGCTCGGCGTCGCGATCCCGATCAAGATCTGGGACAACGCGCGGATCGAGCACCGCCTCGTCGAGCAGGAGAAGCTGCTGATGGCCGCGCGCATCCAGGCCCTGTCGAGCCAGATCAACCCCCACTTCCTGTTCAACGCCCTGAACTCCATCTCCTCGCTCGTCCGGTCGCAGCCCGAGGCCGCCCGCGAGCTCATCGCCAAGCTCTCGAACCTGTTGCGCGAGCGCCTGCAGAGCCGCGACCAGTTCGTCACGCTTCGCGAGGAGCTCGACACGATCGATCAGTACCTGGCCATCGAGGCGGTGCGGTTCGGCCCTCAGCTGCGCGTGGCGAAGCGGATCGAGCCCGAGGCGCTCGACGCGATCGTGCCCAGCATGATCCTCCAGCCGCTGGTCGAGAACTCGATCAAGCACGGCCTCACCAAGAAGATCGGCGGCGGCACCATCTCGCTCCGGGCCTTTCGCCAGAACGGGAGGTCCATCATCGAGGTGGCCGACGACGGCCTGGGGATGACGCCGGCCGATCTGGAAAACGCCCTGACCGCGGGCATCGGCCTCAGCAACGTCAGCGAGCGCCTCAGGGTCACCTACGGCGACCACTCGGCGCTGCAGCTGACCTCCGCGCAGGGGCAGGGGACCTGCGCGCGCCTCGAGATCCCCGAGATGGCCGTCGCCATGAAGTCCTGAGGGGCGGCAAGGCCCATTCAGGCCGCCTGTCGCGGCGGCCTGCAGGGAGGCCGGCGTGACGGCCTCCCGAGGAGGAGCAGATGCGAGCCTTGGTGGTGGACGACGAGCAGCTGGCACGCGAGGAGCTGTGCTTCCAGCTCGCCCGCCTCGAGGACGTCGAGGTGGTCGGCCAGGCTGGCAACGGCGTCGAGGCCCTCGAGGTGGCCGGGCGGCTGAGGCCCGACGTCATCTTCCTCGACATCCAGATGCCGGGCCTCGGCGGGTTCGAGGTCGCCCGCGACCTCCTCGCCAGCGACAACCCCGGCCAGGTGGTTTTCGTGACCGCCTTCGACCAGTACGCCATCGAGGCCTTCGAGGTGAACGCCGTCGACTACCTGCTCAAGCCGGTCGAGCCAGGGCGGCTGGAGGTGGCCGTCCAGCGGGTGCGCCGCCGGCTGCAGCCGTCCGCCCCATTGAACGAGCAGCTCGAGAAGATCGTCAGAATGATGGGCAGGGCGCCGGGCCGCCGGGGCCAGGTCGCCGTGAAGGTCGGCGACCGGTTCCTGCTGGTGCAGGCAGAGGACGTGATCTACGCGTCGGTGAATGGAGATACGATAACTATAGTGACCGGGCAGCTGTCGGGGACGTCGAACTACCGGACGCTCGACGAGCTGCAGGGGCGGCTCGACCCTGAGGTGTTTTGGCGGGTCCACCGGTCGCACCTGGTCAACATCAACAAGATCAAGGAGATAGTCCCCTGGTTCAGCAGGAATTACATCCTCAGGATGAAGGACGGGAAGGGTACGGAGATCCCGGTGAGCCGGTCGCAGACCCGCCGGCTGCGGGAGTACCTGAAGCTCTAGCCCGTCCGACGGGCCCCGAGCCGTGGCTTCCGTGGGCCGCCTCCGACGCCGCCGCGCCGGCACCCGATCCGTCGATAGCGCTCCCGGCGCCCGCGCCCCAGGCGTCGTCCGGCCGCAGTGGTGCCGTCCGCGCTCAACGGGCGGCCATGGTCCAGCGGGTGCGCGACGAACTCTGGGCCTGGGTGAAGACGGTCGCCTCGGCGGCCGTCTACGCGACCCTGATCGTGACCTTCGGGTTTCAGGTCGCCCGCGTCGAGGGGATGAGCATGGCGCCGACCCTCGAGGATCAGGATCGCCTGATCGTCAACAAGCTCATCTATCGTCTCAGCGCGCCGCGCCGGGGCGACATCGTGATGCTGTACTACCCGGTGAACCCGGACAAGTCGTTCGTCAAGCGGGTCATCGCCGAGGAAGGGGACTTCGTGCGCATCGTGGACGGGCGCGTCTACGTGAACGACGTCCCGCTCCCCGACGACTACGTGCCCATGGAGTACCGCAGCCACGACGACTGGGGCCCGTCGGTGATCCAGGAGGGCTACTACTTCGTCATGGGCGATCACCGGAACAACAGTTCCGACAGCCGCCACTGGGGCCCGGTGCCGAAGCGGTACATCATCGGGAAGGTGCAGGTGCGGTGGTGGCCGCTGCCCGAGGCCAAGTTGTTCTAGGGCCTGATCGGCCATTCGTACAGGCGGTCGATCAATGGCTTCCAGCGCTGCTCCACCACCTGGCGGCGGACCTTCATGGTCGGCGTCAGCTCTCCCCGCTCCATGGTGAACTCCGAGGGCAGCACCGCGAAGCGCTTCACGCGCTCGAACTGGGCCAGCGACTCGTTCAGCCGGTCCAGTATGTCCTGGTAGAGGCGCTGCACCTCCGGGCGCTCGGCCAGCTGCTCGCCCGCGAGCGGCGGCAGGCCGACGCGCTCGGCCCAGGCCTTGAGGCGCGGGAAGTCGGGCACGATGAGCGCCGCGGGGAACTTGCGCTGCTCGCCGATGATCACCGCCTCGGCCACCAGTGGGTCGGCCTTCAGCTGGTTCTCGAGCGGCTGCGGCGCGATCTTCTTCCCCCCCGAGGTCACGATCAGGTCCTTCTTCCGATCGGTGATGGTGAGGTAGCCGTCGGCTGACAGCTGGCCGATGTCGCCCGTGCGGAGCCAGCCATCAACCAGCACCTCGGCGGTAGCCTCGGGGCGCTCGTAGTAGCCCTGCATCACGTTCGGCCCGCGAACGAGGATCTCCCCATCGGGCGCGATCGCCACCTCGACGCCCGGCAGCGCCTTGCCGACGGTGCCCAGGCGCGGCGCGTCGGGCGGGTTGCCCGTGATGCCGGGCGACGTTTCGGTCAGCCCGTAGGCCTCGTAGATCGGCAGGCCGATCGCGAAGAAGAACTCGCCGACCTGCTTCGAGAGCGGGGCGCTGCCCGACACGACGAACCGGAGCCGCCCCCCCAAGCGTGCGCGCATCTTGCCGAGCACGAGACGGTCGGCCGCCCGGCGCTTCAAACCGAGCGTCGCGGGTATGGATTCGCCGGCCAGCTGGAGGCGCGCCGCCTCGTGACCAGCCTCGAGCGCCCAGTCGGCGAGCCGCCGCCGCGGCCCGTGCATCTTCCCCACGACGTCCGCGATGGCGGCGTGCACTTTCTCGAAGACCCGCGGCACCCCGGTCATCACCGTCGGCCTGACCTGCACCAGGTCTCGCGCGACCGTCGTCAGCGCCTCCGCGAAGTAAACCGGAACCCCGCTGTAGAGGAAGCGGAAGAAGACCACCCGCTCGAAGACGTGGCTGAGGGGCAGGAACGACAGGGCGACGTCTTCGGGCTCGAGCGTGATCCAGCCGGTCGTGGCGAGGATGTTCGACACGATGTTCGAGTGGCTGAGCATCACGCCCTTGGGGTCGCCCGTCGTCCCGGAGGTGTAGACGATGGTCGCAAGGTCGGAGGGGGCCACCTGGCGTGCCACTTCCTCGTAGCGGCCCGCGGCGCCCGCGTCCGAGGCCAGCTGGGCGCGTCCCCACGCGGTGACGTCTGGAAGAGACACCCCGCGAACCCGCGGCGTCACCGCTTCCCCGTCCATCGCGACGATGGCCTCGAGGTCGGGCAGATCGCGGACGACCTCGTTCAGCTTCGTCACCTGCACCGCGTTCGACACCACCGCGATGCGGCAGCCGCTCTCCTTGAGGATGAACCGGGCCTGGCCGGCCGACAGCGTCGGGTAGATGGGGACGGTCACCGCGCCGGCCGAGAGCGTGGCCAGGTCGGTCATCACCCACTCGGGCCGGCTGTCGCTGATGATGGCCACCCGGTCGCCGCGGCGAAGGCCGAGGGCGGTCAACCCGAGACTGAGCGCGCGGATCCCCTCGAAGAACTCCTGGGTGGAAGCCGTGGTGCACCCGCCCTCGCGGCAGCGCCCGACCATCGCGGGCCGCTGGAAGCGGTCGCGAAAATGAAACGGGAGGGTCGCCAGGGTGAACTGGTCTGAAGAAGTCACAGGACGCGGATTCTACAGGAAAAGCACGACGGTCCCCAAGCCGAGGTCAGTACCCTGCTTCCTTGTCCACGACGTTCACCAGCGGTTCGCCGCGCAGGAAGCGCTCGAGGTTGTCGGCGAACAGGTCCACGGTCACCTGCCAGTAGTCGCGCCGGAAG
>DAOPQX010000237.1:0-5587 GCA_035348395.1 Vicinamibacterales bacterium
CATCGCCCAGGGGCGCAACGTCAACATCCTCGTGCTCGACACCGAGGTCTACTCGAACACCGGCGGCCAGGCCTCCAAGGCCACGCCCATCGGGGCGTCCGCCAAGTTCGCGATGGCCGGCAAGTCGCGGCCCAAGAAGGACCTCGGCATGATCGCGATGGCCTACGGCAGCGTCTACGTGGCGCACGTGGCCTTCGGCGCCAAGGACGCCCAGACGGTGCGGGCGTTCCTCGAGGCCGACTCCTACGACGGCCCGTCGATCGTCATCGCCTACAGCCACTGCATCGCGCACGGCTACGACCTGGTGGCCGGCCTCGACCAGCAGAAGCTGGCGGTGGACACCGGCTACTGGCCGCTCTACCGGTTCGACCCGCGCCGGCTCGAGCGCGGCGAGAATCCCCTGACGATGGACTCGGCAGCCCCGAAGGGGGACATCGCGACCTACATGGCCAACGAGTCCCGCTTCCGGGTCGTGCAGCAGCAGGACCCCGAGCGTTACAAGACCCTGCTTGCCGCGGCGCAGAAGGAAGTCGCCTTCCGCTACGGCATCTACGAGCAGCTCGCGAAGCTGGCGGTGCCCGGCAAGCCGGCCGGGGAGTAGGAGCCTACGATGGACCTGACCACGAACTATCTTGGCCTTCGCCTGCCGCACCCGGTGATGCCCGGCGCGTCGCCGCTCGCGGATTCCCTGGACACGGTGCGCCGGCTCGAGGACGCCGGCGCCGCCGCCATCGTCCTCCACTCGCTGTTCGAGGAGCAGATCACCCGGGAGCAGCTCGGCATGGTGCACCACATGGAGGTGCACGACGAGTCGTTCGCCGAGGCGGTCTCCTACTTCCCGAAGCCGGACGAGTTCGTCTTCGGATCGGAGGAGTACTGCCGCCAGATCGCCCGGATCAAGGAGGCGGTGGCCGTCCCCGTCGTCGCCTCCCTCAACGGCATCACCAGCGAGGGGTGGCTCTCCTACGCCGCCAGACTGCAGCAGGCAGGCGCCGACGCCCTCGAGCTGAACGTCTACTTCGTCGCCACCGACCCGGCCGAGACCGGCGCGGCCGTCGAGGCGCGGACGGTGGAGATCCTGCGCGGCGTCAAGCGGGCGGTGACCATCCCGGTGGCCGTCAAGCTGTCCCCCTTCTACTCCTCGCTGCCGAACCTGGCGCGCTCGCTCGACGAGGCGGGCGCCGACGGGCTCGTTCTGTTCAACCGGTTCTACCAGCCCGACATCGACGTCGAGGCGCTCGAGGCCACGCCCAGCCTGCACCTCTCCGACTCCTCCGAGCTGCTGCTCCGCATCCGCTGGCTGGCGATCCTCACCGGCCAGGTGCGGGCCTCGCTGGCCGCCTCGGGCGGTGTCCACACCGGCCTCGACGCGGTGAAGGCCATCATGGCGGGCGCCTCGGCCGTGCAGGTCGTCTCGCGCCTGCTGCAGGACGGGCCCGGGCAGTTGAAGACGATCGTGGGCGCGATGCGTCAGTGGCTCGCGGACCACGAATACGAATCGCTCGAGCAGGCCCGCGGCAGCATGAGCCTGCGCACGAGTCCCGACCCGTCGGCCTTCGAGCGCGGGAACTACATGAAGATCCTGCGCAGCTGGAGGGTGGCGTAGGGGAGCGGCTCAGGGCTCACGGCTCACGGCTCAAGGCCCTGGGCTTTCCGGTAGACTAGATCCAGGTCGGGGCGACGCACGATGCGCCGCCCCGACTTGTCTCAGGACCTCGCGGCCTCGACCTAGACTTCGTGACTTCGTGGACTCCGACTTCGTGACTTCGCGACTTCGCGACTTCGTGGACCTATGACTGCCAAAGCCTCCACCTCCTCCACCACCTGGGCCGTCATCTCGATTGCCTGCCTCGTCCTCGGGCTCGCGGTCGGCTACGTCGTGTTCGGCCACCGCTCCGCCCCGCCGGTCGTCACCCAGGTCGCACCGCAGCAGGTTCCCTCGTCCGGCAGCACGCCGCAGGCTGGCCTGCTCGACGAACGAGCGGTGCAGGCGCTTCGCGACATCCTCGCGCGCGACCCGAAGAACGTTCAGGCAGCCATCCAGCTGGGCAACCTTTACTACGACGCCGGCCGCTATGCCGAGGCGGTCGCACCGTACCAGCAGGCGCTGGCGCTCGACCCCTCCAACGTGCACGTCAGCACCGACCTCGGCACCGCGCTCCATTACTCCGGCCGCCCGGACGAGGCGCTGGCCCAGTACGAGAAGTCGCTCGCCATCGACCCCAACCACGCGCAGACGCTGTTCAACCAGGGAATCGTGAGACTGGACGGCAAGCAGGACGCGCCGCGCGCCATCCAGAGTTGGGAGAGGCTGCTGGCCGTCAACCCAGAGTACCCGGAGCGCGCCCGGGTGCAGCAACTGCTCGAGCAGACCCGCCAGAAGATGCAGGCGACCCCGGTCGCTCCGGTCCGATCGACACAGTAAGGCTACCGCCGGCGTTTGCGGGGCTTGCCGGAAGGCGCCGCCGCGGCCGGGACCGGCTCCTCCCTCCCCATCGCCACCAGCCAGATTCCCACCGCGACGACCGCGATCGAGAACAGCTGCGCGGTGGTGAGGCCGAAGAGCACCGGCACGTTCACTCGCACCAGCTCAATCAGGAACCGGCTCGTCCCGGCCCCGATCAAGTACGACGCGAACACTGCCCGGTCGCGAAGACCCTTGGCGCGGAAGCGGACCAGCAGCGCCGTCAGCGCGAAGAGGACGACGGCTTCGTAGATTTGCGTCGGATGGACGCGGTCGGTGGTCGGCGGCAGCCCTTCCGGAAACGCCATCCCCCAGGGAAGGCCGGTCGGGCGTCCGTAGTCGGCTCCCACCAGCAGGCAGCCGATCCGGCCCACGGCCTGCCCGACCGCCAGCGACGGCGCCGCCGCGCTGAGGACGCGCATCAGCGGCAGCCCCTGCCACCAGACGGCCACGAGGCCCGCCACGATGCCTCCTGTCATGCCGCCGAACCAGCTCATGCCTCCGCGGCTCAGCAGCGTGTCCGACAGCGGCTCGGCCCAGTGCTCCAGGACGTAGAGCAGCTTGGCGCCCGCCAGCCCACCCAGTACCCCCACCAGAGCCGCGTCGGTGACCCGGCCGACGTCCAGGTTCGAGCGATGCGCTTCCCGGCGCAGCAGCAGGATCCCGAGCAGCGCCCCCAGGGCGACCATCACGCCGAAGCTGGTGATCTCGAGCGAACCGACGCGGAAAAGGACGGGGTACATGGGACAGATGATAGTCCATCCATCGCACCGATTACGCTGAAAGGGCCCGGCTCGCCTGCTGCCCTTCCGAGCTCTCGGGGATGTTCGTGATCAGGTACTCCTCGACCGGGCCCCGCGACGCCGCGTCGGAGTTGATCGCCCGGCGGGCCGGCACGCGGCAGGCGCGGAGCCCCGCACGGGCGGCCTCTGCGTTCCCGTCGTAGAGCCGCGAGATGATCGGGGCCGTGGAGTTGCTCAAGAGGACCAGGCAGCCGCGGCGGGCCAGCTCGACGACCACCTGCTGCAGCCGCTCCTGGTGGTGTTCGCCGAACCCGCCGGCGGTGTACGTGGTGAAGGTGGCCGTCCGGCTGAGGGGCGCGTACGGAGGATCGAGGTAGACGAAGTCGCCCGCCTGCGCCTCGTCGAGAACCCGCTCGAAGTCGCGGTGAAGGAGCCCGGCCTGGCAGCCCGACAGCGCCCTCGCCACGCGACGCAGGTTGCGGGCGTCGCAGATCGTGGGGTTCGCGTACCGGCCGAACGGCACGTTGAAGGAGCCCTTGCCGTTCAGGCGGAACAGCCCGTTGTATCCCGTGCGGTTCAAGTAGATCAGCATCGCCGCCAGCTCGGGCGTGTACCGCTCGGGCGACAGTCCGCCCGCCTGACGGGCGAGCCGTTCACGCAGCGGGTTGAACCGCTCGTCGCGGACCGCGTAGTAGTGGGCGCGCGGGTCGGCGGCCCGTTCGGCGGCCAGCCTGCCCAGGTGCTCGATGACCGGCTCCGGGTGGTCGCGAACCGCGGTCAGGCACCCGACCAGGTCGGGGTTGCGGTCGGCGAGCACCGCCTGGCGGCCCGCGAGGTGCCCGCGGTTGTGCAGGTCGAAGAACACCGCACCGCTGCCGACGAAGGGCTCGAAGTAGGTACGAAAACACGCCGGATAGAAACGTCGGAGCTGCGGCAGGAGCTGGCGCTTGCCACCCGCCCACTTCAGGACCGGGCGCGCGGGACCGCCGCCGGCGGGGTGTCGTTCGACCAGGTCTCGACCCACGCTACCTCTTCTTCCGCTCCGGGGCCTGTGCCAGCAGCTGGTGCACGCGCTCGGCGGCGCGGGCGCGAAGCTCCGGGGGCAGGTCGGGGCGCCCCGCCTCGCGGCACAGGTCCAGGGTGTGCTCCAGGCTGTGGAGTACCTCTTCGCATTCGGGGCAGTCGCGCAGGTGGCGTTCCATCTGCAGGCGGTCCGCCGCCGGCAGCTCGCCGTCGATGTATCGGGAGATCCGCTCGAGCAGGTCGTGGCAGTGTCCAGGCGACGCGGTTGGGCTCGTCATGACCGTTCCAGTAGTTCGCGCAGCATCACGCGCGCCCGGTGAAGCCGCGTCTTGACGTTCGGCTCGGAGATGCCCAGGACCTTCCCCACCTCTCGAGTGGAGAGCCCCTCGACCTCCCGCAGGAAGACCACCGCGCGATACGAGCGGGGCAGCTGGCGCAGCGCGCCGAACAACCGCCCCCTGAGCGACACGTTCATGGCGTGCGCCTCCGGGTCGCGTCCCGGGTCGGCCACATCGACCCCCGGTTCGAAGCCGTCCTCGCCGCTGCTCTCGTGCAGCGACAGCAGGTGGGCCGGCTCGCCCGCGCGCTTGCGCCGGCCGATGAGGCACGCGTTTCGGACGGTGCGGTACAGCCACGCGCGGAAGGCCTCCGGCTCGCGGATTCGTCCCGCGTACCGGTAGGTCTTCAGCAGCGCCTCCTGCATCGCATCGTCAGCCTCCTCCGGGCGGCCGCAGACCAGCAGGCTGAAGCGGTACGCCACCTCCTGCGCCCGCATCAGGAGTTCCTCCATCGCGTGGCCATCCCCGGCCTGCACCGCCCGGACGAGTGCGGCGTAGTCGGGAGAACCGGCCCCGCGGGGCTCCTGGTGAACAAGATTCGGATCGGCTGAATCGGTCACACTGTGACCTCTCGACGGCTTCCTGAATCACCTAGCAGAGCCTATGGTAACGCGACTGACGTTCCTGCCGGTCGTGCTGGCCCTGCTGGTCTTCGCGACGGGCGCTTCCGCCCAGCAGCGCCTCACGCTCGACGAGGCGATCTCGGCCACGCTGCAGAACAATCCCGACGTGCGGGCCGCCCGCGCCGCCGAGCGCGAGGGCGCGGCGCGTGTCGCCGAAGCCAGGGCGGCGTACTTGCCGCGGGTCGACCTGGTCGAGGCGTGGCAACGCGGCAACAATCCCGTCTACGTCTTCGGGTCGCTGCTGTCGCAGCAGCGGTTCACCGAGGCCAATTTCGCCGTCGACGCCCTCAACCGGCCAGACGCCGTCACCAACCACCGGGCCGCGATCGCCGTCGATCAGCCGCTGTTCGACTCCGAGCGCCTGACCGGGATCCGCGCCGCGGGCCTGGGGCGCCA
>DAOPQX010000238.1:0-5576 GCA_035348395.1 Vicinamibacterales bacterium
CGCTCCGCCTTGCGCGCCGCCGGCCTCTCGGCCTAGCTGGGCGCACCGCTCTCTCACTCCTTCACTTCGGCGTCCCGTTGGCGCGCGCGGTCGAGACGTTGCTCATCGCGTCCATGGCGCGGATGACGACGTTGGCCGGGTCGCCGTCCACCGTCAGCTCGAATCGCTCCACGCGCGAGTCGCAGATGCCATCGACGGGGTAGATGGGGCGCCAGCGTGTGCCGTCGTTCGAGAAGTCCACTCGCTGGACGGCCGCATGGTCGTCGCGCACCTCGAAGGCAATCACGTTCGCATCCCCCTGGCGACGCACACCGGTCACCTGGATCGACGGCGGCGTGTTGTCGACGTCGAAGCTGACGCTGTCGGCCTCGCCAGCCAGGGCCGCGCCGGGAGGGTTCGACGGCGCGTCGGTGGCAACGATCCGCAGGATGTACGTGCCGTTGGGCACCGAGGTCGTGTCCCAGACGAAGAGCTGATCGGTGATGGCGCGGCGAACCGTCTTCCAGGCCACGTCGGTCTCGCGCCGGTACAGCACGTCGTACTGCAGGTTGTCGTCGTTGTCGTCCTCCGCCTTCCAGGTGAACGCCTGCAGCCCCTTCTGATACGTACGGCGGCCGAGCGCGGGGCCCTGGGAGGAGGAAGGCGTGGGCGTCCCCGCCGCCAGTGCGGCGGGCGAGGGCCGCGTGTCGGGCCAACCCTCCTCGAAGCCGGCAATCTCGGTCTCACCCGTCGAGAACGGCTTCTGGAAGACGATGCCCGGGGGGTAGACGGTGATGCCCGTGACGCGCGGGCGGAGGTTGCGCTGCAGGTAGGCGGTGGTGACCGAGGTGAGAACCGGGCTCTCGCCCTTGCCGGCCAGGGTGGCCTTCCACTGCAGGTAGCGGGCCTTCGGGCTTCGAATCTGCTCTCCGCCTGGCTCGGCGTACGCCTCGGACCAGGGGCTCCAGGTCTCGTCGGGAGTAGCGCTGTTGCCCGACCGGGTGCGCAGCTCGACGCGCGCCCCCTCGGGAACCCTGGCCCGCCAGCTGATCGTCCCCCAGCTCGAGACCGTGGTCGCGTCGCGCACCTCCGACTCGAACCAGCCCGACTCGGCTCGCGCCGACGAGAACCGGAAGATCTTCCCCGGATTCGAGGTGGCGTACCAGGTCTCGCCGCGGGCCGTCTGGAGAAAGCGCGTGACCTGCTGCCCGCCGGCGCGCGCCACGAGCGACACCTGGGGCGGGTCCCCGGTCACGCGATAGATCTTCCCCTTTGCGCCGGTCGCGATGAGCACCGCGTTCTTGTCCTCGAAGGCGACATCGTACGGCGTGTCCTCCTGCGATTCCCAGATCACGTCCCAGACGCCGTCGGGACCGATGCGGTACACGGCGCCCTTGGCGACGCGCGGCGTGACGCGCGCCGGCTTGGAGGTTTCAGGTGCGCCCACGTCGATGACGGTGATCGAGGTCACCTCGGTCGTCACGGTCGGGACCGGCGCCGACCGGGCTGGCTGGGGAGGCGTGATCGCCGCTTCGCCGGCCGGGGCGGCCGCCGGCTCGCTCCCGGCCACAGCCGCGGCGTAGATCGACCCGTCCTCGCGGAGGCGCAGCGACCGGACCTCGCGGTACGGCGAGTCGAGGAGCACGAAACCCTTGCCCTTGGGATCGATCCTGAACACACGACCGGGGGCCTCGGTCGACGCGAGGAGGTTGCCGGCGGTGTCGAACGCGAGGCTCACCACGTTGGTCGCCTTGGTCCGGTAGAAGACGTCGCCCTTGCCGTCTGGGGCGATCCGGTAGATCGTGCCGCGCTCGCCGGTCGCGGCGTAGACGTAGCCGTCGGGGCCGATGGCCAGCGACCAGATGTACTTATCCTCGGGGTCGTAGAAGGGCGTCGCCTGGCCGGTGCCGTCCACCTTGTAGATCCGCCCGTCCGGCGAGGTGGCGGCGTACAGCGTGCCGTCTTTCGCCGGGGCCACGGCGTGCACCTCCAGTTCGGGCGCGTCGAAGAGGGGGGAGGCCTTCCCGTCGGGCGCGACCCTGAAGACCTTGCCGTCGTTGCCGGTCCCTGCGTAGACGCTGCCATCCGGTGCGGCGACCAGCGCCCACACGAACGGCGAGGCCGCGTCGTGGACGAGGGCGCTCGCCGGGCCGAGCGAGAGGCGCCCGTCGTTGTCGATGGCAAGGTCTTCCACCTCGCCCTTCATGAACTCGGCGCGCGTGGAGACCTGCCAGAAGATTGGCGTGGAGGCGGACGCTGAGAGAACGCAGGCGGCCGCGAGCGCGGGCGCCAGCAGGCGGCGGACGTGTCGGTGGTGCATGAGTGAGCCGTCAGTTCGAGTCCAGTGTGACGGTGAGGATCCGCGTGCCGGAGACCGCGCTGTCGGTCGCGACCTCCCACTCCCGCAAGGTGGCGTTCCGGAGCGGCGAGAAGCTGCCCCCGCTGCGGTCGCCCTCGAGGACAGACAGCACGGAGGGCGGCAGCGAGGGCAGCGCCTCGCCGTTGACCACCGCGCCCGGGTCCTGGCTGAGCAGGCGGACGTAGAAGCGGTTGTTCTTCTTGGTGTCGTTCAGGACGCGGATCATCTGAGCGAGGTCCTGCACTTGCGTCACGCCCCGGCTCTCGCGCTGCTCGATCTGCGCGAGGCTGCTCCCGTCGGTGATCAGGATCGACAGCGAGCCCTTCGCGTTGGCGGGAATGTCCACCGGAACGGTGCGCAGTACCTCGTCGCCCCGGTACGTGCGAAGCTGGAGCCGCAGCGGGACGGTCGTGCCGGCGCGCACGCGCGGGACGTCGAGCCACGCCCTCTCGAGCCGAACCGTCTCGGGCTGCTCGCTGGTGGTGATGGCCAGGTCTACCCCCTCGAGGTGAACGGGCTCGAAATCGTTCGAGAGGAGGAAGTTCAGCGGCCCGACGACGTATGCCGCCGCGCCGATGGACGGCGACTCTCCGGTGAAGACGTCCTCGAACGCCACCGTGCCGTGCCGGCGCACCATCGCCTTGCCCTTGACCCGGAAAGTCGCCGCGCCGTACTCGCGCTCGTACGAGCTCAGCACGTTCAGGATCGACACGTAGGTGAGCAGGGGGGTGAACATCTGGTCCTGCACCACCTCGAACCGAAAGGTCTTCTTGAGGCCCCTCGCCGTCTCGAGGGCGATGTTCACCGGGACGAGGGTCGGGCCGGCGCCGAGGGTTCCCGCGATCGCCGTGGATCGGTCCTGCTTGAAGGTGCCGATCGTCTCGCCCGTGGTGGCGACCTTCGTCGAGGTCGCGAGGCTCGGCAGGAGCGTGTACACGTAGGCGCGCGTCATCGGGAACTCGGTCGGCCCGAGATTGTAGAGGGGGTGCCCGAAGGCGTAGACCTTGTCCCCGTCCACCTCGGTGACCGTCCCGGTCGCCCCCACCGAGAAGTCGCCGGTGACCAGGTTGACCCCGACCGCGTCGCCGGGACGGAGCGTGCTGCTCCCACCGGCGCGAGGCGCCTTGTCCTCGGGCTGTGCCTGGGCGCCGGGAACGGCGACGAAGCCGGAGTCGCGGAACGCGCCGGCCAGCGTCTCGCCGACCGGACCGGTGAAGCCGCCGAGGGCCAGCGGGGTGGCGATCGGGCGGAGGAGCGGGCCGATGTCCGGCCGCACCGCCTGGCTGCCGGTCAAGGTCAGCACGGGCCCGCCCTCGGCGAACGGCCGCTCGAAGCGGGCGAACGCGCGCTGCAGCGCCGCCGCCATCGACTCGCGCGTGAGCGGTAGCGAGATCCGGGTTTTCTCGCCGGGGCCGCGGCGCGCCGCCGGGTCTGCCGTCTCCACCATCTCGGCGATCGGCGTGATGCCCGCGATCGGTTCCTTGGAGAACTGGCCGAGCGAGTAGGCCACCGCGCCCAGCAGCCGGTCGCCAACGTAGACGGGGCTGCCGCTCATGCCCGCGATGACGCCCGTGTTGGCCAGCGGCCCGCCCTCGAGGCGGGCCAGCACCAGGTCGCGGCGCGGACCCGTGGTGTTCCGGAGCACCCCGAGCAGGTGAACCTTGAACTCCTCGATGCGGTTGCCCTCGAAAACGGTGCGGCCGATCCCGACCATGCCGGGACGGACCTCGTCGGCGGACATGTAGCGTGTTGCCGCCGACGGCCAGACGGCCGTCAGCAGGCCGAGGAAGACGACCGAGCAGAGAATCCGAGAGTTCATGAACGAACTGGGGTCCTTCGCGTATGGCGTGATGACGGGCCGGATCGCCTTCATTATACGCTGCCTTGACGCGCGGCACCGGCTCTGCAACCCTTGAGGCGGCCCATGCCACGCACGCAAGTCTGCGCCACGGTGGCCGCTGCCGGCATCGATGCGTTGAGGCGGGCCCGCGATGCCGCGTCGCGGGTCGCCGACCTCGTCGAGCTGCGCATCGACCACCTCGACCGCCCCGACGTCCGCGGCGCCCTGGAGGGCCGATCGGGTCGCGTCCTGGTCACCTGCCGCCCGGCCTGGGAAGGGGGCGGCTTCGCCGGGGCCGAGGACGAGCGCCTCGGCCTGCTCGAGCAGGCCCTCGACCTCGGCGCCGAGTACGTGGACGTCGAGTGGCGTGCCGGCGACCGTGCGCGCGACCTCGTCCGCCGCCGGCAGGGGCGCGGGATCGTGCTCTCGCTTCATGATTACGACGGAATTCCGGTCGACCTGGCCGGTGTGTGGCGGTCGATGGCCGCCAGCGGGGCCGAGGTGGTGAAGCTGGCCGTGACCCCGCGCAGTCTCGCCGACACCCTCCGGCTGCTGACGCTCGGCCGCGAGGCCGCAGGGCTGGCCCGGGTGGCGCTGGTGGGAATGGGCCCGGCCGGCCTGTGCACACGCATCCTGGCCTCGCGGTTCCACTCGTGCTGGACCTACGCGGGCAACGCCGTCGCCGCAGGGCAGTTGCCCTTGTCCACGATGCTCGAGTTGTACGGCTTCCGATCGATTGGTGACGGAACCGCCGTCTACGGCATCGTCGGCCGCCCGATCGGACACTCGGTGTCGCCGTGGATTCACAACGCCGCCTTTCAGGCCCGCGGCATCGACGCCGTGTACGTTCCGTTCGAAGCCGAAAGCATCGAAGACTTCAGACGATTGGCGCTCGCGCTCGACCTGCGGGGGGCCAGCGTCACGGCCCCGTTCAAGGAAGACGTCGTGCCCTACCTCACGAGCGCGGACGGCCTGACGCGGCAGTCTGGAGCGGCAAACACCATCCGGGTCGAGGGCGACCGCTGGATGGGCCGGAACACCGACGTCGAGGGCTTCCTGCGCCCGCTCCGGGGACGCGTTCGCCTCGACAATCTCCGCGTAGCCATCGTCGGCGCGGGCGGGGCCGCTCGCGCCGTGGCGGCCGCTCTCTCCAACACCGGGGCGGTGGTCTCCGTCCACGCGCGCCGCGCCGAGGCGGCGGCCGCGGTGGCCAGGATCACGGCCGGGAGGGTGGGGGAGCGAGGGCCGCGGGCGGGCGAATGGGACCTGCTCGTGAACGCGACGCCGGTCGGCACGAGTCCCGGGGTCGAGGCCCTCCCGGTCGATCCCGCCTGCCTGCGGGGTGGGATTGTCTACGATCTCGTCTACAATCCGCCGATGACCGCGCTGCGCCGCGAG
>DAOPQX010000239.1:0-5567 GCA_035348395.1 Vicinamibacterales bacterium
GGCGGTACCACGACAAGCCGAGCGTGCGGGGAACGGGGCCTGGCCCGTTTCCTTGGCCGGGTCCTGCACTGGACGGGTACGGCCCGTTCCTGGAGAGACGCGACATGGAGGCAGCGGCGCCCCGGGGACTGCCCGCGGCCGGAGAGCCGCGAGAGGACGATCGAGCCGGGCAGCTCGAGGCGGCGCTCGGACACCTCGAGCGCCTTTTCGGGCGCCTCGAACGGGCCGAGCAGCAGTTCAAGCGGCTCACCGACGAGTGCGAGGGGGTGCTGCACGGGCTCGTGGCGGTGGATCGCCGACACTCGGCAGCCATCGCCAGCCTCAACGAGCGGCTCGGCGACTGGTGCAATCTCGAGGGCAAGCTGCTCGAGGAGTCGGCGCGGCGCATCGAGCGCTTCGAGCGCGGCGTCAGCCACGAGTGGATGGTGCTGCGGCGCCTGAACGAGGAGCCGATCGCCGAGTTGCGGGAGCAAGCCGACGCCCTGCGCCGCACCTGCCTCGAGGCCGCCCGCATCGCCCGGCTGCGCCTCGAAGGCGCGGAGCAGGCGCGCGCCTCGCACGCCGAGGACATCGACCGTCGCCTCGCGGAGTGGACGCGTCAGCTCCTGCAGGCGGCGCAGCGCCAGGGGAGCGACGCCGCGGCCCTTGGCACGCCTCGCCCCGCTGCCGGCGTCGAGCCCTGGTCGTTCGAGGGAGTCGCGCAGCTGCACCAGGAGCTGCGCGGTGGGGCGCCGCGCCCGGAAGCCGCCGAGACCGGCGGCAACGGCGCCGGTCGCGACGACCGGGAGCCGGCCGTCGCAGCCCCACGATCGAGCCGGTCCCAAGCAGGTCACGCCGGCACCGACGAGCGGCTGGCACTCGACCAGCCGCAGGAGCAGCCCGGCGAACAGCCGCTGGAGGAGGAGCCGCGTTCCGGCAGCCTCGGGCGCCGAACGTGGTTTGTCGCGCTTGGCGGCGTGGCGCTCGCCGCGCTCCTCGTCGTCCTCGTGCTGGGGACCGGCGGGCCGGGAACCCCCAACGCCGCCTCTCCACCCTCGCGGGAAGCCGCCGAACGGCAAGCCGCCGAAGCGCCGCCCCCGCCGCCCGCGGTTCCCGAGCCCGACCCCCGGGTGCTCGAGGCGCAGCGTGCCGCGGAACGGGCGGCGGTGATGGTGGAGATCCTCGCCGCGCCCGACCTGCGCCGCTACGCCCTGGGAGGCCTGCGCGCCACGCCCGCCGCCTACGCGCAGGTGTTGTGGAGCCGCACGCGCGGGCTGGCCGTCACTGCGTCACGCCTGCCCGCCCCGCCACCCAACACCGCCTACCAGGTGTGGATCCGGAACGCCGCGGGGGCCGCATCGGCCGGCCTGCTCACGCCCGACGCGAACGGGCGCGCCAGCCTCGTGCTCGCCGGGCCCCTGAAACTGCCGCAGCCGGGCGCCATCCGCGTCACCATCGAGCCGCAGGCCGGCTCGCCCCATCCAACCGGAGAGCTGTGCCTGGCGGGAGGACCGAGCGAATGAGCGTCGAGCCGGCCGCTCACCGCGTGCTGAACCGGCGCCGCTTCACCGCCGAGGAGGTGCACCGGCCCCCCGGCGACTCGGCCGCCTCGCGAGCCCTGTTCGCGTGGTATGCGCCGGGCTTCTCGGATCGGCTGGGCGATCGCCTCAACCTCTTCGACAACACCGACGGTCCGCCGCTCGAGTTGCTGCGCCTCCGCGCCGAGCTGTCGCGCGCCGCCGACTTCGAGTTCTCTCTGCGCGCGCGGGTGAGCGAGCTCGCCGACTTCCAGCATCCGCGCTTCGCCCGCGTCTTCCGGGCCGATCGCCTGCCCGAGCCGGGCGGCGGCCTTGCGCTCGTCTCCGCCCGCACCGACGGCCTCAGGCTCTCCGACGTGCTTCGGCTCGCCGACCAGCGCGCCGTGCGGCTCTCGGCCAACCTCCTGCTCCCGCTCGTCGCCGACGCGACCGACGCGGTTGCTGCGCTGCATGCCCGCGGGCCGCACGTCGCCCATCTCGCCCTCTGCGCCGACCGGCTGATCGTCGCGCCCGGCGGACGGCTTCAGGTCGCGGAGTACGTGCTCGGCTCGGCGCTGCGGGGGCTGCGTTACTCGCGTGCGGAGATGTGGCGGCTGCTGCGCGTGGCACTGCCCTCCGGGGCCGCCCCGAATCTCGACCAGCGCGTCGACGTCTTCCAGCTGGGCCTCGTCGGCTTGTCGCTCGCCCTGGCCCGCCCTCTCGACGACGACGAGGATCTCGACCGGATACGGGGGCTCCTCGGCGAGGCCGACCGCAGGGTCCCGGGCGCGGGCTGGAACGGCCTGTGGCCGGCCTTCCGCGAGTGGCTCTGCCGGGCGCTGCAGCTCGACGCCCGCACGTTCACCGACGCGTGGGACGCTGGTGCGGCACTCGCGGAGGCGGTGCCGCTCGACGTGCGGCGGCCTTCGCCGATGCAGGGAGCGGCCGCCTGGGACCAGTTCGTCTCCGACTGCGAGGCGCCGCCGATCCTCACGGGCCGCGACAAGGGTTCGCGCCCGGCGCTCTCCGCCGGAGGCGGTCCCGGAGGCGCTCAGCCTGTCCAGCCCACCCGCAACCCTGCCCCGGTCACCGGCCTCGATGACTGGGAGCGCCCATCCACTCCGCCCTCCGCGGAATCGGAGAGTCTGCCGGCTGGGCGCCCCGAGGAGGTGCACGGGCCGCCGCTTCCTCCCTCGCCCCCGCGAAGGCCCTTGCGCCGCGAAACCACCCGCGCCCCCCGCCTCGTCACCCCGGCCGTCGTCGCCGCGCTGGCGATCGCGACGATGGGAGGCGGCGTCGCGATCGGGGCGCGCTTCTTCGCCCCGGGCCGCCAGGCAGCCGACAGCTCGGTCCACGTCGACTCGAGCCCGCAGGGGGCGCTGGTAACCGTGGACGGTGCGCCCGCGGGGCGGACACCCGTCACGCTGTCGCTCTCGCCCGGCTCGCACCTCCTCGAGCTGGTCGCGGGCTCGTCGCGGCGCACGGTCCCGGTGTCGCTCGCCAAGGGCGCCCGCCTCTCGCACTTCGTCGAGATGCCCGCCGCCAGCACCAGCGGCGAGCTGCGCGTCACCACAGACCCGCAGGGCCTGCGCGTGATCGTGGACGGCAAGCTCCGGGGCACCAGCCCGCTCCTCGTCTCCGACCTCGCCCCGGGGCCCCACGTGGTCGCCGTCGAGGGCAGGGGGCGTTCGGCTCGCCACGAGGTGAAGGTCGACGCTGGCGCAACCGCCGCCCTCTTCGTGCCGCTCTCCTCGGGTGGCGCGCCGTCCTCCGGCTGGCTGAGCATTGCGGGCGAGATCGAGCTACAGGTCTACGAGAACGGCGAGCTGGTCGGTACCTCGCGCAGCCCCCGGATCATGCTGCCCGCCGGTCTCCACGAGGTGGAGCTGGTGAACGAGGAGCTGGGCGTGCGGATCGGCGAGGAGGTGCGGATTTCTCCGGGCGGGACCTCCTCGCTCGAGGTCGACCTGCCGCAAGGCCGGATGGACGTGAACGCGCTGCCCTGGGCCGAGGTCTGGCTGGACGGCAAGCGGATTGGCGAAACCCCTCTCGGCGGCGTTCCGGCCCGGGTGGGCCGTCACATGCTGACGTTCCGGCACCCGCAGCTCGGAGAACGGCGCGTGGAGTGCCTCGTGGCCGCCGGGCGCCCGACGCGCGTCGGCGTGGACCTGCGCAAGTGACCGAGCCGATGGCCTACCAGCTCCTCGTCATGGACGACAGCGTCACGATTCGCCGCGTCGTGGAACTGACCTTCGCGGGAGGTGACGTGCAGGTGGTGGGTGTCGGCGACGGCCGGGCCGCGCTGGAGCGGATCGCGGCCGAACCGCCCGACGTCATCCTCGCCGACGTCGGCACCTCGCAGCCCGACGGCTACGAGGTGTCCGCGTACGTGAAAGGAAACCCGGCGCTCGCGCACATCCCCGTACTGCTGCTGAGCGGCGCGTTCCAGCCGATCGACGAGGAGCGCGCCCGCGCCGCCGGCTGCGACGGCGTGCTGGCGAAGCCGTTCGACCCCGGGGCGGTAGCCGCTCGCGTGCGGCAGGTGCTCGAAGAACGCGGGGCAAAGCCCGAGCCGTCGCCGCCATCGGACGAGATGATCGCCGCCCGGTCCGCCGATCCGGCTGCCGCCCCCGACGAGGACGCCGACCTGCTCGCCTTCTTCGAGGAGCTGCTCGCGCAACCCCTGCTCGAGGGGTCTGATGACGCGTGCCGGGAGGAGGCCGCGTGCCGGCCCGAGCCTTGCGCCCCGGCCCCACTCCCCGCTCCCGGCGGCCAGTCGCCGTTCTCGCTCGACGACTATTTCGACCTGCTGGACGAGATCCTGGCCGGAGGCCTTCTGCGTTCCGGCCCTGCTACCTCCCCATCTCCTTCACCAGGTGGCCCGCCCCGTCCACCTCGCTCATCGTCCAGAGCATGTAGCGGCTGTCCACGTGGATCGACCGCGTCTTGACGGGTTCGAACAGGTAGTCGGACGCGACCGACTCGTAGGTGCCATCGAACAGCAGTCCCACCAGCTCGCCGCGGGCGTTCAGCGTCGGCGACCCGGAGTTGCCGCCGGTGGTGTCCACCGTGGAAAGGAAGTTCACCGGCACGTCGCCCAGTTCGGGCACCAGGTACGGCGTCTTCGCTCCGCCGCGCAGCGCCTCGATCGCGTGGAGCTGGGCCTTCGGGGCGTTGAACTCCCCCTCGCCCGTGTGCTTCTCGACGATCCCCTCCAGCGTGGTCTGCGGCTCGTAGAAGAGGCCGTCGCGGGCCCGCACGCCCTTCACCTGGCCGAAGGTCACGCGCAGGGTGCTGTTCGCGTCGGGCGCCACGAGGCCGCCGGCGCGCGCGAGCATCGCCTCCATGTAACGCGGGCGCAGCTTCGCGTACGCGCCCGCGAGGTCCTTCCCCGCTTCGCGGATCGATTCGTTGAGCGGCTCGAGCGCGGCGGCCAGCTCGATGAACGGATCGTTCGACGCCTTCAGCTCGGCGGCGCTCTTCTCGAGCAGGGCGAGGCGCACGTCCTGGTCGGCCAGCCGGGTTCCCGCGTAGAGGCGGTTCAGGTACGTGTCGATCGCCTGGGACACCTCGGCCTGGCTCCTGCCCGGGCGCAGGCCCGCGAGCGTATCGAGCGGCTCGATGCGCTGGCCCTCCGGCAGCGACGCGGCCTTCCCCATCGCCCACGACAGCAGCGCGCGGTCCACCGTGGGGTCGATGGTCCGCTGCAGCCGCTCCTGCGCGGCGCGGAGGCGGCTCCAGTCGCGCTCCTGGAAGCCCTGATCGCGATCGATGTCGCGCTTCGGCCGCTGGAGCGACAGGCGGTAGAGGGTCTGCGCGGCGTTGAGGTACACCGACGCGCCCGACAGGCCGGCAAGCGCCGCGTTCCGTTCGCGCGTCTTCAGCGAGGCCTCGTGCAGCGCCTGCATTGCGGGCAGCACCTCGCCGTACTGCTGCCGGCGGCCCGGGTCGGCGGCAATCCAGTCGGCCAGCGCCCGCTCGGCCTGCAGCTTGCGCTCGAGGCTGCCGCCCTTCACGAGGCCCTCGAGCACCCCCTTCGTGTTGGTGAGGCCGTTGTTCAGCCCCTGGATG
>DAOPQX010000240.1:0-5563 GCA_035348395.1 Vicinamibacterales bacterium
GCGGTCGGTCGTCTGCAGCAGAACGGGCTTCCTCGCGAGCGCCTCCTGGACGATGGCCAGCAGCGTTCCGACTCTCGTCGTCACGCCGGCGGCCTCGACGCGGACGACGAGCCGTGCGCCAAGGTTGGTGGCTCCCGCGTAGACCGCGTCGCCCTCTTTCACGGGCAGCGCCGCCGCCTCGCCCGTGAGGACCGCGTTGTCGAGGGAGGAGCGGCCCGAGAGGACGACCCCGTCAACCGGGACCAGCTCGCCCGATCGGATCTCGACCCGGTCGCCCGGCACGAGAGCCGCGAGCGGGACCTCGACGGCCGGTGCGTCGGGGAGGCCGCCCTCGAGGCGTCGCGCGAACTCCAGGAAGGCCACGCCGCGCAGGCTGTCGGCCCGCTCGAGCGCCGAGCGCTGGCTGGCACGCTGCAGCTGCCGGGCGCCGAGGAGGGCCGCCACCAGCATCGCGAGCGAATCGAACCAGAGTGCACCGCTGCCCCGGACCGTGTTCACCGCGCTTGCGGCGAACGTCACCGTCAGCGCGACCGCGATGGGCAGGTCGATGTGGACCATCCCCGCCCTGAGGCCGGCCACGGCCGTCTGGTAGAACGGGCGCGCCGAGTAGAGGATGACCGGCAGGGCGACGCCGAACGAAAGCCAGCGCAGGAAGGTCTCGTAGGGGCTGTCCATGCCCGAGTGTTCGCCGGCGTAGATCGCGCCGTGCAGGAACATCAGGTTCATCGCGCAGGCGGAGGCGACGCCAACCCGTGCGAGGCCGGCCCGGTCCTCCGCCCGCCGCGCCTCCTGGGCGCGGGAGGCGCGGTGGACGTGCGGCGTGTAGCCGAGGCGATCGAGCGCGCGGCCGATGGCCGAGAGGCGCGTGCGATCCGGCCGCCAGGTGACCTCTGCGACGCCGGTGCCGGCGTTCAGGCGGACCTCGTCCACCCCGTTCAGGACGGCGGGAAGCTTCTCGACGAGCCAGACGCAGGCGGCGCAGTGCACGCCCTCGAGATACAGCCGCGTCCTGAGACGCCCGGGCCCAGCCGGATCGGTCGCCTCGGCCCGCACCCGCTCGTCGTCGAAGTCGTCGAACGAGCGGCCCGTCACCTTCGCCGGGCCGAGCGCTGCGTCCTGCTGGCCCGCGATGCGGTAGTACTGGTCGAACCCCCACTCGTGCACCAGGGTGTAGACCTGCCGGCAGCCGCTGCAGCAGAACTGCCGTTCGCCGCCCTCGCGCAGCAGCCTGGCGGGAACGGGGAGACCGCAGTGCGCGCACCGGCAGGACCGCGCTTCGACGCTGCCCTCGCGTCCCGGGGCCTGGGCAAGGGCTTCACGGCCACGACGGGCGCTGCCTGGATGCGGCAGGAAGCGACCCTTCACCGCGTCCCCCCCGCGGGGAGGGCCTTGTCGGCCGGCACCATCAGCCGCTCCGCGTAGACGAACCGGAGCGCCTGCTGGCGCGCATCGAGGCGCAGGTCCCACGTGCCGGGCTCGTCGATCCGGACGAGCGTCCGGTACGTCCCGGGCTGGTGCGGCAGCTCGGTGAGGCGTCCCGATTGGTCCGGGTGCGGGTCGGAGGGGCGAACGGCGAACAGGCTCCCTGCCAGCCCAGAGACCGGCCTTCCGTCGCGATCGGCAACCCGGACGTCCACCGGTCGCGGCATGCCCGGGTAGTGGGGGATGTCCGGCGGCAGCTCGAACCGGACCGTCCACCCCATCTGCCGGCTTGCCTCGGCGACCGCCTCGCCGGCGTCCCACGCCCTGGCGGCCTCGTAGTAGCCCGCGATGGGGCGGGGGCTGTCGGGCCGAGTCGCAACCCACACGAGCACCGCGGTGGCGACGACCGGCATCGCGAGCAGCGCGCCAAGGTAGATCGGCCAGCGGTACTCGGAGATGACTCTCAGGGCCAAACGGATCCTTCCGCCCTCCGCCCTCCGCGCTCCCCCTACGGCCGTCATGGCTTTCCCCCGGCGGAGGAGAACGGCCCGAGCAGCATGAACTCCATTTCCTTCCGGAAGCCGCGATCGGAGCGGACGAGGTACCGTGCGGACACCTGCCCGTCCGTGAAGGCGGATTGCGGCACCGTGGTGACCATGTTGACCGTCACCACGGCGTCGGGCGCGGCCACGATCGGCGAGTCGGCGACGATCAGCCGCGCGCCGGCCGGCCCGAGAAGCTCGATGGTGAAGCGCTGCGTCTCAGCGATCTGGTTGGTCACGCGCACGCGCTGCTGGTTCGCAACCTCACCGCCCGGGAGCAGCCGGTAGGCCTCGCGTCCGCCGCGCACGATCTCGACCAGCGCGTCGGCGCGTGTCAGGACCAGGGTGCCGAGAGACCCCCACGCCACGGCCATCAGTGCCAGGTAGACGAGCGTGCGAGCGCGCCAGAGGTGCCTGGCGCCTCCCTTCTGCTGGCGCTCGGAGGTGTAGCGGATCAGGCCGATCGGCTTGCGCTGCGCCGTCATCACCTCGTTGCACGCGTCGACGCACTGCGCCGTGCCGATGCACTCGGGCTGCAGGCCGCGGCGGATGTCGGTGCCCGTCGGGCACGCGTTGACGCAGGCACGGCAGTCGATGCAGTCGCCGGCGCGAACCCCTTCCACGCGGTCCTTCAGCTTGACCTTCGGATCGCCCCGCTTCCCGTCGTATGCCACCAGGATGGTGTCCTGGTCGGACAGCACGTTCTGCAGGCGGCCGTAGGGGCAGGCGATCGTGCACATCTGATCGCGGAACCAGCCGAAGTCGAAGACGATGGCGGTGGTGAGCAGGCCGATCGCGAACAGGGGCCCCGTCCAGGCGAGCGGGCTCGTGGCGAGCCCGTGGGCGAGCGGGCCCCACCCGGCGAAGTACGCGACGAAGGTCGTGGACATCAGCAGGGCGAGGACCGTCCAGGCCGCCCACTTCGCCGTCTCGATCGCGATCTTGCGGCCGCTCCACGGCGCGTCGTTCAGCTTCCGCTGCTTGTAGGGCCCGCCTTCCAGGAACGCCTCGATCGGGCGGAAGAAGAACTCGAGCCAGACCGTCTGCGGGCACGAGTAGCCGCACCACATGCGGCCGAACGACGAGGCCACGAAGAACACGGTGACGATCACGCCGAAGCCGAGCGACACCAGAATGAGGGTGTCGGTGGGGTAGAAGGTCGCGCCGAACACGTGCGTCCGGCGGTTGGCGAGGTCGAGCATGACGGCCGGGTAGCCGCCCACCCTGACGTGCGGCAGGCCGAGGAACGCGGCGGCGAGGGCGTACGCGATCGCCCGGCGGATCTTCCAGTACCGCCCCTTGTGGACGACCGGGTGCATGAACTTCCGCCTGCCGTCCGCGGCGAGGCTGTAGATCAGCTCCTCCTCGGGCGCGACGTCGAAGACGGGCGCCTCCCTCGCGAGCTCGAGGGGCAGGGCGGCCGCCCGCGTCGGGGTGGTCTCGGCAGCCTCCACGTCAGCTCCTCGGCGGGATCGGCTCGGGTGCGACAGGGTCGCCCTCCGGCGGGCGGGCATTCGGCGGGTTCGAGCCCTGCAGGCTTCGCACGTACGAGGCCAGCGCCGCAAGCTCGTCGGGCTTCAAAGCGCGTCCCCAGGGCGGCATGCCCTTCGCCGGCCAGCCCTTCGCGATCGACTGGAAGATCTGGTCGACTGAGCCGCCGTGAATCCAGCGATCGTCGGTCAGGTTCGGGCCGATCAGCCCCTCCGCCCTCTCGCCGTGGCACGAGGCGCAGGAGCGGGCGAAGCGGGCCTCGGCGACCTGGAGTACGGCCGGATCGGCGGCGCCGGCGAGCAGTGCGGCGGCCGAGGGCGCCACCAGCGGGTTGGCGTCGAAGTGGGCCTGGACGGACGCCAGGG
This sequence comes from Vicinamibacterales bacterium, assembly GCA_035348395.1. Lineage (GTDB taxonomy): Bacteria > Acidobacteriota > Vicinamibacteria > Vicinamibacterales > Fen-181 > JARKSS01. The sequence continues at coordinate 3,821 of DAOPQX010000240.1, forward strand.
CCCGCTCCGTCTCGCGCCGGTACTCCGCCTCCATCGTGCCCTCGCCGAAGCTGAGCGCGTAGAAGATCAGGTAGGCCGCCGAGAAGACGAGCGAACCCCAGAAGATCGCCATGAGCCAGCCGGGCATCGGGTTGTCGTACTCCCGGATCCCGTCGAGCTCGTGAAGGACCTTGTCTTCGAACTCCGGCATGGTGCGCCTCGGCTGGGAGCTAGACTTCCGAATCCCGATTCCCGGTTCCCGACTCCTGATCCCCGTTCTCCAACGGCATCCGGGCGCGCCTCGCCATCTCCTCGGGGTGCTTGCGCACGACCCAAACCACGATGGCGACGAAGACCGCCAGGAAGAACAGCATCGAGCCGATGGCCCACGCGGCCGTGTCGCTGCGGGCGGCCAGCTCCTGCAACACGCCCCACCTCCTCTACCGGGCTTGTTGCCCCGCCGAAGCGCCCGCGGCTTCGGGCGCCGAGGCGGACCGCTTCCACCGGATGTCGGTGCCGAGACGCTGCAGGTACGCCGTCAGCGCCGTGATCTCCTTGCCGTCGAGCCCCTGGGGGCCCTGCTGCGCCTCGATTTCCGCCGCGATCGCCCGGGCCTGGATCGCCATCGCCTCGACGGCCGTCTCGATCTCCCCGTCGGTGTAGGGGACCCCGACCGTGCGCAGCGCCCGCAGCTTGGAGGGGGCCAGCCGCGTGTCGTACGGGTCGGCGAGCAGGTGGGGGTAGCGCGGCATCACCGAGCCGGGCGTGGTCGAGTCGGGCTGGCGCATGTGCCTGACGTGCCAGAGCGAGGGGTACTTGCCGCCGACCCGGTGCAGGTCGGGCCCCGTGCGCTTCGAGCCCCACTGGAACGGGTGGTCGTAGACGAACTCTCCGGCCTTCGAGTACTCGCCGTAGCGCTCGGTCTCGTAGCGGAAGGGCCGGACCATCTGCGAGTGGCAGTTGTAGCAGCCCTCGCGGATGTAGATGTCGCGGCCGGCCACCTCGAGCGGCGTGAGCGGCTTGACGCTGGCGATTTCCTTGACGTTTCCCTTGTCGAAGAACATCGGGATCGCCTCGACCAGTGAGCCGACCGAGACCGCGACCACGACCAGGACGGTGAACGGCACCGGGACGCTCTCGAGGAACCGGTGCACGCCGTGGCGCAGCGCGTACTGCAGGCGGTAGAACGCGTGGTCGTAGGTGTTCTCGGGCGTCACGGCGCCGGGCGCCGACACGTCGCGCACGAGCGGCGGGGCGACGATCTCCGGCTCCTCCGCGTAGCCGGCCGGTGCGCTGCGGATCGTCCGGAAGAGGTTCCACACCAGCAGGAGGGCGCCCGTGAAGAAGAGCAGCGCCCCCACGAGGCGAACCCAGTACATCGGCACGATCGCGATGACGGTCTCGATGAAGTCGGGGTAGACGAGGCGGCCGTCGGGCTCGAACGCGCGCCACATCCCCCACTGCGTGATGGCCGCCACCCACATCGAGACCTGGTAGAGGATCAGGCCCACGGTCGCGATCCAGAAGTGGGTGGTCGCCAGCCGCGTCGAGTACAGCTCGGTCTTCCAGAGCCGCGGGACGACCCAGTAGAGGATGCCGAACGAAAGGAAGGCGTTCCAGCCGAGCGTCCCGGCGTGGACGTGGCCGATGGTCCAGTCGGTGTAGTGCGAGACGGCGTTCACCGACTTGATCGCCAGCATCGGCCCTTCGAAGGTGGACATGCCGTAGTAGGTGACGGCGACCACCATGAACTTGAGGATCGGC
>DAOPQX010000241.1:0-5504 GCA_035348395.1 Vicinamibacterales bacterium
TCGGCCCGTGCTTCATCTCGCCGGCCGGGTAGCCCTCGGCGTGGATGTAGGAGATCTCCTTGAGCTTGAGCGCCCCCTCGAGCGCGATCGGGTAGTTGAGCCCCCGGCCGAGGAAGAGGAAATCGCGGCGCCCGTAGAAGCGGCGGGCGATCTCGTCCACCAGCGCCGAGACGCGCAGCGTCTGGTCGATGAGCGTCGGCAGCGCCAGCAGGCCGTCGATGTGCTCGCGCGAGTCTTCGGGCGTGATCGTGCCGCGCACCTGCGCCAGGTGCAGCGCCAGCAGGTAGAGCGCCACGAGCTGCGAGGTGAACGCCTTGGTGGAGGCGACGCCGATCTCGGGCCCGGCGTGCGTGTAGACCGTGCCGTCGCTTTCGCGCGTGGCCATGCTGCCGACCACGTTGCAGATGGCGACGCTGCGGGCCCCCTTCTGCCGCGCCTCGCGCAGGGCCGCCAGCGTGTCGGCGGTCTCGCCCGACTGGGTGATCACCACCGCGAGCGTCTTCGAGCCGGTGATCGGGTTGCGGTAGCGGTACTCCGAGCCGTAGTCGGTTTCAACCGGCAGGCGGGCGAGCGACTCGATCAGGTACTTGCCGACCAGCCCCGCGTGCCACGAGGTGCCGCACGCGATGATCGAGACGTTCTCGACCTCCGCCAGCTCGGCCTCGGGGATCGTCATCTCCTCGAGGAAGACGCGGCCGCTCTCGCCCGAGACCCGTCCGAGCACCGTGTCGCGGACCGACTGCGGCTGCTCGAAGATCTCCTTGAGCATGAAGTGCTTGAAGCCCGCCTTCTCGGCCTGGATCGGGTCCCACAGCACGCGCTGCGTGCGGCGCTCGAGGCGGGTGCCGGCGAAGTTGGTGAAGTCGAGGCCGGCCCGCGTGAGCACCACCATCTCGTCGTCGCCGAGGAACACGACCTCGCGGGTGTGCGCGAGGATGGCGGGGATGTCGGAGGCGACGAAGTACTCGCCGTCGCCGACGCCGGCCACCAGCGGCGGCCCCTTGCGGACGGCGACGATCCTCTGCGGCTCGTCGGCCGAGAGGATCACGAGGGCGAACATCCCGCGCAGCCGCGCGAGCGCACAGCGGGTCGCGTCCTCGAGAGTGGTGCCAGCAGCGCCGGCCTCCGTCCCGGCCTTCCTCTTCAGCTCCTCCTCGATCAGGTGCGCAACGATCTCCGTGTCGGTCTCGGTGACGAACTTGTGGCCCTTGCGCTGCAGGTCCTGCTTCAGCTCGAGGTAGTTCTCGATGATCCCGTTGTGGACGACGACGATGCGGCCGGTGCAGTCGCGGTGAGGGTGGGCGTTTTCCTCGGTGGGGCGTCCGTGCGTGGCCCAGCGCGTGTGGCCGACGCCGTAGTCGCCGTCGATCGGGTCGAGGCGAATCGAGTCTTCGAGGCGCGACAGCTTGCCCGCGCTGCGGCGCAGGGCCACGCTCCCGTTCCGGACCAGGGCGACGCCGGCCGAGTCGTAACCCCGGTACTCGAGGCGGCGAAGCCCCTCGATGAGGACCGGGACGACCGGCTTCCGCCCGATATACCCGATAATTCCGCACACTTGGGACTCCAGGGGCTGGGGGCCAGGAGCTAGGGGTCCCCCGCCTACGTCTTTTCCGGTTTCCGCTCCGCGGCCTCGGCCTGCTTCCGTTTCCTCCGCTCCACCCAGCCCTCGTGGTTCTCCTGGCGGCCGCGGGCGATGCCGAGGGCGCCGGCCGGGACGTCCCTGGTGATCGACGAGCCGGCGGCGACGTAGGCGCCGCGCCCCACCTTGACCGGGGCGACGAGCTGGCTGTCGCTGCCGATGAACGCCCCCTCCTCGATCGTCGTCGGGTTCTTGCGCACCCCGTCGTAGTTGCAGGTGATGGTCCCGGCGCCGATGTTGACGTTGCCGCCGATCGTCGCGTCGCCGAGGTAGGCCAGGTGCATCGCCTTCGATCCGGCGCCGAGGCGCGTCTTCTTCAGCTCCACGAAGTTGCCGATCTTCGCCTCGCGGCCCACCTCGGCCTCGGGCCTGAGCCGGGCGAACGGACCGACCTCCGCATGCTCTGCAATTTGCGCGCCGGTGATGACCGAGTAATCGAACACCACGACGTTGTCTTCCAGGGTGCTGTCCTCGATGTGAACCCCGGGGTGGATGACGCAGTTGGCGCCGATCGTCGTCCGCCCCTCCAGGATCACCCCCGGCCGGATGGTCGTGTCGCGCCCGACAACCACTCCCGCGTCCACGTAGACGGTGTCGGGGTCCTCGAGGGTGACGCCGGACGCCATCAGCGCCTCGGCCCGCTCGCGCCAGATCCGCTTGGCCATCGCGGCCAGCTCGCCGCGGCCGTTGATCCCCAGGATTTCGTCGGGCCGCTCGGCCACCACGGCGCCCACGCGCTTCCCCTCGCGCCGGTAGATGGCCACGAGGTCGGTGAGGTAGTACTCGCCCTGATCGTTGTCGGTGGCAATGCGAGACAGGGCGGGGAAGAGCGGCTCGAGCTCGAAGGCGTAGATGCCGGAGTTGATCTCGCGGACGGCACGCTCGTCGGGGGTGGCGTCGCGGTGCTCGACGATGCGGGCGATTCCGCCCGGGTCGCGGATGATGCGGCCGTAGCCGGAGGGGTCGGGGACGACCGCGGTCAGGACGGTGGCCGCATTGCCGGCGCGCTCGTGCTCGTCGAGGAGCGCGCGCACGGTTTGCACCGACAGGCGGGGGACGTCGCCGTACAGGAGCAGGAGGGTGCCGGTGGCGCCCTCGAGCAGTGGGGCGGCCTGGGCAACCGCGTGAGCGGTGCCGAGCTGCGGCTCCTGGACGACGAAGCGGAGGTCGCCGTGCGCGGCGAGCGCCTCGCGCATCCTCTCCGCGAGGTGGCCCACCACGATCGTGCGGCTGGCGGGCGACAGGGCAGCGGCGGTGGCGAGGACGTACTCGATGATCGGAGCGCCGGCCAGGGGGTGGAGCACCTTCGGCAGCGCCGACTTCATGCGGGTCCCCTTGCCGGCGGCCAGGATCAGAATGTGGAGAGAAGGCATAGGGACCATAGTAAGGCAGTCCACGAAGTCGCGAAGTCGCGAAGTCACGAAGTCGAGTCCACGGGGGCGACGGTCGGGCGGTCGCCCTGGTCGCCAACCCGAGACCCCGTGGACTGGTCTACCGGCTGCCGTTCAGCAGCGCGTGGAATCCGGGGTCGTCGCGGAGAGCTTCGAGGTCGGCGTCCTGACCCGCCAGCACGCGGTTCGACGGGCGCAGCTCGATGGCGCGGCGGAGGTGGGCGACGGCATCGCCGGTGTGGCCGGCCGCGCCGTGCGCGATGGCGAGGAGGTAGTGGACGTGGTCGTGGTCGGGGTGCTCGCGAGCCAGGTCGGCGAGCATCCGGAGGGCCTGCCCCGTCTCGCCCCGGTTGATGGCGAGCGTCGCGGCGCAGACGCGCTCCTCGAGTGTCTGCGGCTGGGGTGCCGCCGCCGCCTGGCGTTCGCAGATGGCCAGGAACACCCGGGCCCGCTCGTGTAGTTCCTTCTCGTCGGGGTAGGAAGTCACCAGCGAGGCGAGGATCTCGGCCGCCTTGGCGTAGTCGCGCTGCTGGAGCGCGCGGAAGCCCCGCTCGAACAGCTCGACGGCTTTGCGGCTGGGGTCGGGTGGCGGCGGGGGAGGGGGAAGCGGTGGCCTCGTCCTTGCTGCCACGGCGGGCGCGGCGGCCTTGGCACGCGCCGGTTTCGCCTTTGGTGCCTTCGGTTTGGCGGCCTTGGCATGGCTCGCCGCCCGTGATGGCTTCGCCGTTTTCTTCACCGGCTTCCGCGGGGCGGCAGGTCGGGCACGCTTGGCCATGTCGATGCGACGGATGCCGCGCTACCTTAACAAAACGCAAGAGGGCGGGTCAACCCTTCGACTCGGCAGCCCTTCGCAGGCCTCGCTCGGGGCAGGGCTCAAGGCTCAGGGCTCAAGGGCTTGCTGAGCCGTAGGGGCGACCTTGTGGTCGTCCTCGCACGCGGCGACAGAATCAGGGCAGGCCCTCAGCCGCCGCCCGTGCCTGCTCGACGGCCGCGTAAACCTCGCGCGAGGAGACCTGGTAGCGCTTCGCCAGCTCGCTGATGGCGGCGCGACGGTCGAGGCCCTCGTCGGTCAGTTGCCCGAATTCGGTGAGAAGCTCGTCCGGGCCTGGCAGTCCAGCCTGCGCTTCCGCCCCCTCGGCCGGGCCGATCACGATGGTGAACTCGCCGCGGGGGTTGGGGAGCGACCGGACGAGGTCGGCGAGGGGCCCCCGCAGCACCTCCTCGTGCAGCTTGGTCAGCTCGCGGCAGATGGCGGCCGGGCGGCTGCCGAGGATGCGGGCGGCGGCCTCGAGCGTGGCCCGCACCCGGTGCGGCGCCTCGAAGAAGATCGTGGTTTCGCGGCGGGCGCCGAGGTCGGCCAGCCAGCGGTCGCGGGCGGCGGCGCGGGCGGGGGGGAAGCCGAGGAAGGTGAAGGCATTGGTGGGCAGGCCGGATGCGACCAGCGCGGCGAGGATGGCGCTTGGGCCCGGTATCGCCTCGACGCGGATGCCCCCGGCGGCGGCGGCCTGCACCAGGCGGTAGCCCGGATCGGAGACGGCCGGCGTGCCGGCGTCCGAGACGAGGGCGATGTTGTCGCCGGCGCGCAGCCGCTCGAGCAGGCGGGGGAGCTTCTCCCGCTCGTTCTGCTCGTAGAAGCTGGTGGTCGGCGTCGGGATGGCGAAGTGGGCCAGCAGGCGGCCGGTGTGGCGTGTGTCTTCGGCGGCAATCAGGGCCGCCTCACGGAGCACTCGAAGCGCGCGGGAGGTGATGTCCTCGAGGTTTCCGATGGGGGTGGCGACGACAAACAGCGTGCCAGGCATACACGGCCGTTCGATTATTGTACCATTGGTGGGTTGGCCTCCCTGGGACCGCCCGGGGGCAGGCCGCCAGGTTCAGGCCGCGCGGGTCGGCGGCCTGCTCACCGTTCGGGCCGCGCAACCGGAACGCGGCCGTCGAGACGCGGGGGCGCGAGCGTGTATTCATCCGAACCGCTGCATCACTTCGTGGACGATTACCTGCGGTACCTGCACGAGACCCACCCGACCTCGGCGGCGCTCGACGGGGTGCACACCCACGACGACCTGCTCGAGGACATGAGCCGCACGGCGCTCGAGGGGCAGGCCCGCACGCTGGCCGGGTTCAGCCGGCGCCTCGACGAGATCGGCCTCGACGGGCTGTCGGCCGGTGAGCGCGTCGAGCACCCGGTGATTGCCTCGAACATCCGGGCGCGGATCCACGAGATCGAAGAGGTGCGCGCCTGGGAGAAGAACCCCCAGGTTTACGCCGACCTGCTCGCGACCAGCCTCGCGACGCAGGCGATCTTCCCGTACGCTCCGGAAGACGAGCGGGCACGCCGGGTGTTCTCGAAGCTGAGGCAGACGCCGCGGCTCATCCAGGCCGCCCGCGAGAACGTCAAGGAGCCGCCTGGCATCTACGTCAAGGTGGCGCTCGAGACGCTGCGCGGCGTGGAGAAGTTCATCGAGCACGATCTGCCG
>DAOPQX010000242.1:0-5484 GCA_035348395.1 Vicinamibacterales bacterium
ATCTCGACTTCCACGCCGGTCCCCGCTCGCTCGCCGGCGGCCTGCTGGACGGCCCGGGCGGCGCGGTGCTCGTCGACCCCGGACCGGCCAGCGCGCTCGGCGGCCTGCGGCGGGGCCTGGCCGAGCACGGACGCTCGGTGGCCGACCTGCAGGCCGTCCTGCTGACCCACGTTCACCTCGACCATGCCGGCGCAGCCGGCGTTCTCGCGCGCGAGAACACCCGGCTTCGCATCTTCGTCCACGAGCGGGGCGCGCCGCACCTCGCCGATCCCTCGAAGCTGGTGGCGAGCGCCTCGCGGATCTACGGGGATCGGATGGAGGAGCTCTGGGGCGAGGTGGCGCCGGTGGATCCCGCCCGGATCGAGCCCCTGCAGGGGGGCGAGCGTCTCCGCGTGGCGGGCCGCGACATCGAGGTGGCGTACACGCCCGGCCATGCCTGGCACCACGCGTCATATCTCGACCGCGAGACCGGGACGGCATGCGTCGGCGATGTCGCCGGCGTCCGGTTCGCCCCGTCCGACGAGGTCATTCCCCCGACGCCGCCGCCCGACATCGACGTGGAGCGGTGGCACCAGTCGCTCGACCAGGTTGCGGCCTGGTCGCCTTCGCGGCTGCTGCTGACCCACTTCGGGACCTTCGATGACGTGGGGTCCCACCTCGAACGGGTGCGCACTCGCCTCGACGAGATGGCCGGCCTCTCCCGTCAGTCGCTCGAGGGGCCGGAACGTGACGACGGCGAGCGGATGGCGTGGTTCCGGGCGCGCCTGCGCGAGTCGCTGGCCGCCCGGCTGGGCGCCGACGCGGCCGCCGCCTACGAGGCGGCACAGCCGCTGGAGCACTACTGGCAGGGGCTGGCGCGCTACTGGCGCCGGCGGCCCGGCCGCTGACACTCCTTGCCCATACCCCGGGCTGCCCGGAACGCCGCGCCAGGCCACCACGCGGCGCCGCCGGCGGAGGCGCACTCGCGCAAGCTATCCCGTATACTGGAGTGACCGATCACAACCGACAACCCCCGGACGGACGGAGGGGATGGCCGACGAACGGCAGAAACCAGGCATCGAGATCGCGGAGAGGCCCGAGCAGGCGACCTCGCGGCCGCGCATGTTCCAGGTCGTTCTGCACAACGACGACTACACGACGATGGATTTCGTCGTGGAAGTGCTCGAGCACGTGTTCCTCAAGTCACCGGCCGAGGCGTTTCGAATCATGATGGAGGTGCACCGGAACGGACGCGGCGTCGGCGGCGTGTACCCTCACGAGATCGCCGAGACGAAGTCCGCCATGGTGCAGAGCCTCGCCCGCGAGCGGGGCTTCCCGCTGCAGACGAGCGTCGAGGAAGCGTGATCGGGCATTCTGGAGCGTGACATGTTCAGCGCCGCGGTCGAGATGCTCTTGCACATCGCCTACCGGGAAGCGGTCTCCCGGCGCCACACGACACTGACCCTCGAGCACCTGCTCTACGTCCTGACCCACGATCTGGAGGGCGAGCGGATCCTCGCAGCCTGCGGCGCCGACCTGCCCCGCCTGCGCCGCGAGCTGGACACCTTCCTCCAGAGTTCGGTCGAGCAGTTCCCGCGCGGGATGGAGAAGGAGCCCGAGCAGACCCGCGCCTTCCGGCGGGTGCTGCAGACGGCCGTCCTGCACGTGCAGAGCGCGGGCAAGCCCGAGGTGAACGCGGGCGACATCGTTGCGGCGATGCTGCAGCAGACCAACGCCTACTCCTGCCAGCTGCTCGAGGCGCAGGGGGTGACCCGTCTCGACGTCCTCAACTACATCTCGCACGGCATCTCGAAAGTCCCCGTGCCGCCGACACCGGGCGAGGAAGGGCGCCGGCGGGGGCAGCCCCAGCCCGGGGTCGAGGGGCAGGCCGGGTCGTCGCGCGACCCGTTGGCGAGCTACGCGGTGAACCTGACCGAGCGGGCGCGTGCCGGCCTGCTCGACCCGCTGATCGGGCGTTCGGTCGAGCTGCAGCGGACCATGGAGATCCTCTGCCGGCGTCGGAAGAACAACCCGGTCTTCGTGGGCGACGCCGGGGTGGGCAAGACGGCGCTGGCCGAGGGGCTCGCGATCCGGCTGCTCGAGTCGACCGTCCCGCCGATCCTGGAGGGGGCCGAGATCTACAGCCTCGACACGGCGGCGCTGCTGGCGGGTACGCGGTTCCGCGGCGACTTCGAGGAGCGCTTCAAGGCGGTGCTCGCGGCGCTGAAGTCGCGGCGGCTGCCGATCCTCTTCATCGACGAGATCCACGGGACGATCGGCGCCGGGGCGACCACCGGGGGCACGATGGACCTGGCGACGCTGATCAAGCCGGTCCTCACCGCGGGCGAGCTGCGCGTGGTCGGTTCGACCACCTTCGAGGAGTTCAAGCAGATCGAGAAGGACCGGGCTCTCGCGCGGCGGCTGCAAAAGGTCGTCGTCGAGGAGCCGAGCGTCGAGGAGACCATCCGCATCCTGCAGGGGCTGCGGAGCCGGTACGAGGAGCACCACCAGGTCGAGTACGAGGACGCCGCCCTCGAGGCCGCGACCAGGCTCGCCAAGCGCTTCCTGAGGGAATACCGGCTGCCCGACAGCGCCATCGACATCCTGGACGAGGCCGGGGCGATGCTGCGGCTGCAGGGGCCGGCGGCCCCCGGCGGGCCGGGGGCCGCGGAAGCAGCGCCGCGGCGGGTGACCCCGGCGGAGATCGAGCGGGTGGTGGGCCGCATGGCGCGGATCCCCGACAAGCAGGCGACCTCCTCGGAGAAGGAGCGCCTGCGCACGCTCGAGGCCTCGCTCCGCCGCGTCGTCTTCGGCCAGGACGAGGCGGTCCGCATCGTCGCGGCGGCGATCAAGCGATCGCGCGCCGGCCTCGCACAGCCCGACCGGCCGGCCGGCTGCTTCCTCTTCACGGGGCCGACCGGGGTGGGCAAGACCGAGCTGGCGAGGCAGCTCGCGCTGCACCTCGGCAACGAGTTCCTGCGCTACGACATGAGCGAGTTCATGGAGAAGCACGCCGTGTCGCGGCTGATCGGCGCGCCTCCGGGGTACGTGGGCTTCGAGCAGGGCGGCTTGCTCGTGGACGCCGTCCGGACCCATCCCTACGCCGTGGTGCTGCTCGACGAGATCGAGAAGGCGCACCCCGACATGTTCAACATCCTGCTGCAGGTGATGGATCACGCGACGCTGACCGACAACAACGGCCGCCGCGCCGACTTCCGGCAGGTGGTGCTGATCATGACCTCGAACGCCGGCTCGCGCGAGATGAGTGCCGCCTCGATCGGCTTCGGGGGCGGCGGCGCGTCGGCGGCGCAGGAGGCCGGGCTGCGCGACCAGGCCTCGCGAAGCCGGGCGAGGACCGCCATCGAGCGGGTCTTCAGCCCCGAGTTCCGGAACCGGCTCGACGCGACGGTCACCTTCGCGGCGCTCAGCCCCTCGGTGATGGAGACCATCGTCGAAAAGTTCATCCTGCAGCTCGAGTCGCAGCTCTCGGAGCGGCGGATCGAGATCGCCCTCGAGCCGGCGGCGCGGGCGTGGCTGGCGCGGCGGGGCTACGACCCGATCTACGGCGCGCGCCCCCTCGCGCGGGTGATCCAATCCGAGGTGCGGGACCCGCTGACCGACGAGATCCTCTTCGGGCGTCTCGAGCACGGCGGCACGGTGCGAATCGGCCTGGAGGACGATCACCTCACCTTCGCCTTCGCCGAGGCCGCAGCCCAGTAAGAGGGCTCAGGGTTCAAGGCTCATGGCTCAAGGCCGATGAACGACGACAAGACCAACGGGAAGGAACGCGAGCCGGTTGACGGCCCGGTGAAGGTCATCGACCGGCGGTGGTGGACGCACGGCGAAACCGGCGCCCCGGTCGAGCCGCCCCGCAAGCCCACCTACCTCGAGGAACTCGAACGGCAGATCGCCGAGAAGGACCAGGCCATCCAGGCGTACGCCTCGAAATACCGCGAGAGCGCGGCCGAGTTCGACCAGGTGCGCGCGCGCCTGCGGCGCGATCTCGACCGCGACATCGAGCGGGCGCGCCGCGCGGTGCTCGCCGACTTCCTCGAGATTGCCGACAACCTCGATCGAGCGCTGGCCGCGGCGCCGGCCGGCACCGACGAAGCGTTCGTCCGCGGCGTGGACCTGGTGCGCCAGCTGCTGCTCGCGCGCTTCGCCGCGCACGGCGTCACGCCGATGGATGCCGAGGGGAAACGCTTCGACCCGGCCTGGCACGATGCCGTGTCGCTGATGGAGGTGGCCGACCCCGGGCAGGACGAGGTCGTGCAGGCCGTGGTGAAGAAAGGCTACCTGGTGGGCGGCGAGGTGCTTCGCCCGGCGGCCGTGGTGGTGGGCAAATACGCGGGCCAGGGAGAGGCTCCTACCCCATAGGCCCCAGCCCCTGGCCCCCGGCCGCTAGCTCACAACCGTCTGCGCGGCCGCCTGCAGCCCCGCGTCGAGGGCGGCGAAGTTCAGGTCGAGCAGCGCCGCCTTCTTCCCGGACAGCTCCTTGCGCAGCGCCGCCAACGCGCTGTCGCGGCCGACGATCGGCACGCGCGCGATGAGCGCACCGAGCGCGACGACGTTGGCGAGGCGGGGGTTCCCCAGGCCGCCGGCGATGCCCGTGATCCCGATGTACGCCACCTCGATGTCGGTTCGCGTGTGCGGGATCTCGATCAGCGTCCGGTTGATCAGCAGGAAGCCGCCCTCGGCCATCTTGGGCTCGAACTTCTCCAGGGAGGGGCGGTTCATCGCCACCAGGACGTTCGGCCGCGAGACGACCGGGGTCCCGATGCGCTTGTCTGACACCACCACCGAGCAGTTCGCGGTGCCTCCGCGCATCTCGGGGCCGTAGGAGGGGATCCACGACACCTCCTTGCCCTCGATCATGCCGGCGGTCGCAATCATCTTGCCCAGGAACAGGATTCCCTGCCCGCCGAACCCCGCCAGGACGATGTCGTAGGTCATAACTTCACCTCGCCGGGGACGGCGTCACGGTAAACGCCGAGCGGGTACTCGGGCATCAGGCTCGACTCGAGCCAATCCACCGCTTCGTTCGGATCGACGCCCCAGTTGGTGGGGCACGTGGCGAGCACCTCCACGAAGGTGAACCCCTCCCCCTTCTGCTGGAGGTCGAGGGCCTTCTTGATGGCACGCTTGGTGCGCGTGAGGTTCGCCACGTTGTTGAGCGCGGTCCGCTCGATGTAGCGCGGGGCCTTGAGCGTCGCGAGCATCTCGCTCACGTGCAGCGGGTGCCCGGCGAACTTCGGGTCGCGGCCGTACGGCGAGGTGGCGCTTGCCTGCCCCACCAGCGTGGTCGGCGCCATCTGCCCCCCGGTCATCCCGTAGATCGCGTTGTTGATGAAGACCACCGTGAAGTTCTCGCCCCGGGCGGCCGCGTGGATGATCTCGGCCGTCCCCGACGAAGCGAGGTCTCCGTCGCCCTGGTAGGAGATCACGATCGAGTCGGGGTTGGCCCGCTTCAGCCCGGTGCCGACGGCTGGGGCCCGCCCGTGCGCC
>DAOPQX010000243.1:0-5480 GCA_035348395.1 Vicinamibacterales bacterium
GACGATCGTCTCGACGCTCCACGCGACGAAACCGCCGGCCCCCGACCTGGCCGCCCCGGAACCGCCCCGGTACGACCCGGCCGAGATCTACGGGATCGTCAACGCCGACCTGCGCGTGCCCTACGACGTGCGCGAGGTGATCGCGCGGCTGGTGGACGGCTCGCGCTTCGACGAATTCAAGGAGCGCTACGGCACCACGCTCGTCACCGCCTTCGCGCGCCTCCACGGCTACCTCGTCGGGATCGTGGCGAACAACGGCGTCCTCTTCTCCGAGTCGGCGCTCAAAGCCACGCACTTCATCGAGCTGTGCAACCTGCGGGGCATCCCGCTGGTCTTCCTGCAGAACATCACCGGGTTCATGGTGGGCCGCGACTACGAGCGAACGGGGATCGCGCGCGACGGCGCGAAGATGGTGCACGCGGTCGCCAACTCGGTCGTCCCGAAGTTCACCGTCGACATCGGCGGATCGTTCGGCGCCGGCAACTACGGGATGTGCGGCCGGGCCTACGACCCGCGGCTGCTCTGGATGTGGCCCAACGCCCGCATCTCGGTGATGGGCGGCGAGCAGGCGGCCTCGGTGCTGGCCTCGGTGAAGCGCGAGCAGCTGGCGCGCGAGGGGCGGACGCTCACACCCGAGGAGGAGGAAACGATCAGGCGGCCCATCCTCGAGAAGTACGAACACGAGGGGTCGCCCTACTACTCCACCGCCCGCATCTGGGACGATGGGGTGCTCGACCCGGCCGACACGCGCGACGCCCTCGGCCTGGCGCTGTCGGCGGCGCGCAACGCGCCAACCGGCGAGCCGAGGTTCGGGGTGTTTCGGATGTGATCGCATGATGTTCATTCGAATCGAGCGCCGCGGCCCCGTCGAGTACCTCACCCTCAACCGGCCCGAGGTGCGCAACGCCTTCAACGGCGAGATGGTTCGAGAGCTGCGGGCGTGGGCCGAGGGCGTTGGCGCGGGGACGGGCGTGCGCGCCGTCGTTCTGTCGGGGGCCGGCCCGTCCTTCTGCGCCGGCGGCGACCTCGAGTGGATGCGCAAGGCGGCGGCCTTCTCCCGCGAGGAGAACCTGGCGGACGCGGCCGCGATGGCGGCCATGTTCGGCGCGCTCGACCGCCTGAGGGTCCCGCTCATCGGCCGCGTGCACGGCGCCGCGATGGGCGGCGGCGTGGGCCTGACAGCCGTGTGCGACATCGCGGTGGCGGCCGAGGACGCGCAGTTCGCCCTGTCGGAGGTGCGGCTCGGCCTGGTACCGTCGGTCATCGCGCCGTTCGTGCTGGCGAAGATCGGGAGGTCCGCCGCGCGAGAGCTGTTCCTCACCGGGGCGCGGTTCACCGCGCGGCGCGCGCTCGCGATCGGCCTGGTGCACGAGGTCGTGCCCGCCTCGTCGCTCGACGAAGAGGTTGCGCGCCGGGTCGGGGCGATCCTGGCCGCGGGGCCCGAAGCGGTCTCGGCCGCCAAGGCGCTGATCGAGCGGGTGGCCGGCGCCGGGCCCGTCCAGGCCGCCGCCATCACGGCCGAGGCGATCGCAGACCGGCGCGCCTCGGCCGAGGGCCAGGAAGGCATGCGGGCGTTCCTCGAGAAGCGGAAGCCGGCCTGGGAGGAGGGGCGCTAGGTGTTCCGCCGGGTGCTGGTGGCCAATCGCGGCGAGATCGCGCTCAGGGTGATGCGGGCCTGCCGCGAGCTGGGCGTGGAGACGGTGGCCGTGTATTCGGACGAGGACCGCTCGGCGCCGCACGCGGCGGCGGCAGACCGCGCGGTCCCGATCGGCTCCTCCTCCTCGTACCTCGACCAGGCCGCGCTCTTGCGCGCGGCACTCGACGAGGGGGCCGACGCGGTCCACCCCGGCTACGGCTTCCTTGCCGAGAATGCGGGCTTCGCGGCCGCGTGCGAGCAGGCCGGCCTGGCCTTCATCGGACCGCCGCCGCGTGCCATCGCGGAGATGGGCTCGAAGATCGCGTCGCGGGCGCACGCCGCGGCCGCCGGCGTGATGGTGGTGCCCGGCGAGGCTCCCGGCCAGGAGCCGTCGGCGATTGCCGCGGCCGCCGCGCGCCTCGGCTACCCGGTGCTGGTCAAGGCATCGGCCGGAGGCGGCGGCAAGGGCATGCGGATCGTCGGCGATTCGAGCGAGCTGGCGCGCGCGGTCGCAAGCGCCCGGCACGAGGCGGGCGCGGCATTCGGCGACGCAACCCTCTACCTGGAGCGGCTGCTGCACCGGCCGCGGCACGTCGAGGTACAGGTCTTCGGCGACACATACGGCCAGGTCGTGCACCTCTTCGAGCGCGACTGCTCCATCCAGCGGCGGCACCAGAAGGTCGTCGAGGAGAGCCCGTCGCCCGGGCTGCCGGGAGCCTTGCGCGAGCGGATGGGGCAAGCGGCCGTGCGCCTCGCGACACACATCGGCTATCGTGGCGCCGGCACCGTCGAGTTCCTGCTCGAGGGTTCCGGCGCGGCCGAGCCCCCCTTCTACTTCCTCGAGATGAACACCCGCCTGCAGGTGGAGCACCCGGTGACCGAGGCGGTCGTCGGGGTCGATCTCGTGCAGGCGCAGATCGCGGTCGCGGCCGGGGAGCCGCTCCCGTGGAGCCAGGAGCGGCTGACCCAGCGGGGTCATGCGATCGAATGCCGCATCTACGCCGAGGATCCGGCCGCCGGGTTCCTGCCGCAGGCGGGACGCCTGGCGGTCTACCGCGAGCCGGTGTCGCCGGGCATCCGGATCGACAGCGGCGTGACCGAGGGAACCGAAATCGGCGTCTCCTATGATCCTCTGCTCGCCAAGCTCGTGGCCTGCGCCGAGACGCGCGAGGCGGCGCGCCGACGGGCGGTCGCAGCGCTCCGCCAGTACGCGATCCTCGGGATCCGGACGAACATCCCGTTCCTGGTGAGGGTGCTCGAGCACCCGCGCTTCCGCGACGCGACGATCGACACCGGGTTCCTCGACGAACACGACGAGCTGGCGACAGACGCCCAGGAGCCAGGCGCCCTCGCGGCCGCGCTGGCCGCGGCCGCGGTTCACGAACCGGAGCGACGCCCGCCCGAGCCTGGCGTTGCGGTGGCGGCCACGGCAGACCCGTGGGACCTCCTCTCGCGTTGGGGACGCGCGTGGCCGTGACGCCGCCAGGCTCCCGGATCGGCGCGACGATCCTGCGGCTCGGCGAACGCGAGTTCCGCGTCGAGGTGCAGCCCGGCCTCGCCGTGACGATCGCGCCCGGCGAGGAACGGGCGCAGGTCACCCGGCTCGGGGCCGACACGTATCGGGTCGTCACCGCGAACCGAACGTGGCACGTGGCCGTGGCCGCCTCGGGCAGCCGGCTGCAGGTGTTCGCGGACGGCAACGTGTTCGACCTCGAGATCGGTAGCACGCCACCCATGTCACGGGCGGGAAAGCGCCACGACGGCGACGCGCTGGCGGCCCCCATGCCGGCGCGGGTGCGCGAGGTGCTCGTGGAGGTGGGCCAATCGGTGGCGGCGGGCGACCTGCTCGTGACGCTCGAGGCGATGAAGATGGAGCTGGCCGTGCGCGCACCGCGCGACGGCCGCGTGGTGTCGATTGCCTGCCGGCCCGGCGAGCTGGTCTCGCAGGGCGTGGCGCTGCTGGAGCTGGAAGGCACAGCCTGACCTCATCCCCATGCCTGCACAGACTGCCTATCCCACCGCCGTCCGCATCGTCGAGGTGGGGCCGAGGGACGGCCTGCAGAACGAGGCGGCCACCCTGTCCACCGACGAGAAGGTCGAGTTCGTCGAGCGGCTCGCGGCGTCCGGGCTGCCCGTCGTCGAGGCGGGGGCCTTCGTGAACCCGGCCCGCGTGCCGCAGATGGCCGACACGGCCGAGGTGTTCGGCCGGGTGAGGCGGCGAGCCGGGACGCGGTATGCGGCCCTCGTCCCCAACATCAGGGGCCTCGAGCGCGCGATGGCCGCGGGCGCCGACGAGGTGGCCGTCTTCGCCGCCGCGTCCGAGACGTTCAGCCGCCGCAACATCAACCAGGGGATCGCCGAGTCGCTCGACAACTACGCGTCGGTCTGCCGAACCGCGCTCGACGCCGGGGTGCCGGTTCGCGCGTACCTCTCGACCGCGTTCGGGTGTCCCTACGAGGGCCCGATCGACCCCGGCCGGGTGGCCGCGCTCTGCCAGCAACTGCGCGAGCTGGGCGTGTTCGAGGTGGCCGTCAGCGACACGATCGGCATCGCCCACCCCGGCCAGGTGGCGCGGGTGCTCGACGAGGTCGTCCCGAGAATCGGCGTGCAGGCGGTGGCGCTGCACTTCCACGACACGCGCGGGATGGCGCTGGCAAACGTCCTCGCCGCGCTCGGGTACGGTGTGGCCTGCTTCGACTCCTCGGCCGGCGGCCTCGGCGGGTGTCCCTTCGCGCCGGGAGCGAGCGGCAACCTCGCCACCGAAGATCTCGTGTACATGCTCGACGGGCTCGGCATCGCGACCGCTGTGCGGCTCGGCGCCCTGCTCGAGGCTTCGGCCTTCATCGCGTCGCGTGTGGATCACGAGCTGCCGTCGCGCGTTTACCAGGCGGGCCGGCGCACCCTTCATCTCCAACCCGAGGTAACCGATGCCGAACGCGGATGAACTGATGGAGCTGGCCCGGGGCTGCGTGGATGCGCTCGACCTCTCCGACCGGCGCGAAGTACCGTCGCTGGCCGACGTCGAGGATCAGTGCGAGGAGCAGTACGGCGAGCTGCTCGACACGCTGAACGAGGACGAGATCTTCGGCGCGGTCGATCTCGAGCGCCAGCAGCAGATCCTCGACACGCTCGAATCGGCAGCCGGTGAGGACAAGCGTGAGCTGGTCCGGGAGCTTGCCGACCAGCACACGCGCCACGTGTGGCTCATGCAGGAAGCAGCGTTCCACGTGGGCCTCGCCCTCGGGCTGCGCATGGCCGGCGGCCGCTCGCAGTAGCAGGCTCCCGCTGGCGGTCAGCCGCATGTAACCTGCCGAAACGCGAATCGGCGTGCCCCGTGCATGAGCCGACGGTGGAGAGGACTGGACCTTTCCATCCCGGCCATGAACACGACCGCCGCTCGCCGCTCGCCCCGACCTGTTCGCCTGGCCGCGTGCCTCCTCGCTGCCGTCACCGCAGCCTGGGCGGGCGCGTGCGGGGAGGGGGCGACTACCCTGGCCGGTCCGACGGCACAGAAGTGCCAGATCTCGGTAACGGCCTTCACCCGGGCGTTCGGCGCAGCCGGGGGACCCGGCAGCGTCACGCTCGCGACCGCCCGCGAGTGCTCGTGGAGCGCCGCAAGCGCCACACAGTGGATCAGCTTTCCAAAGCAGGCCTCGGGACAGGGACCGGCGTCGTTCGGCTTCGCGGTGGCCGCCAACCCCGCGCCGCGCGCGCGCGAGGGCACCATCGAAGTGTCGGGGCAGCGGCTCGGGATCTCACAGGAGGCCGCGCCCTGCCGCTTCGATCTCGATTCGGGAACTACCCGCGCCGGGGCGCCGGGAGGCAGGGCATCGGTGCGCGTCTC
>DAOPQX010000244.1:0-5478 GCA_035348395.1 Vicinamibacterales bacterium
GGTTCCCGCCGGCCACCCGCTCGCCGCCGCCCTTTCCGGCGACGCGGCGCGCGGACCGATCCGGCACGTCGTCTTCGTGGTGAAGGAGAACCGGACGTTCGACCAGGTGTTCGGCGGACGTTCGGGGGTCGACGGCGACCCGTCGCTCACCACGCTCGGCCTCGGCATGAACGTGAAGAGCAAGGACGGCACGCGGCAGGTCGAGAGCGCCGCCGTCTCCCCCAACCACCACGCGCTCGCCGACCGGTTCGCGATCAGCGACAACTTCTACTGTGACGCCGACCAGTCGAACACCGGCCACCGGTGGGTCGCCGGCGTATACCCCAACGAGTGGGTCGAGGTGAACGCGCGGTCGCGGATCGAGGCGCGCTTGTTCAGCCCGGCGCCCGGCCGCCGGTCGGTGGCCGGCAGCAGCGCCGTCGTGATGCCCGAGGACTACAACGAGGCCGGCGCGCTCTGGGAGCACCTGGCCCGCCACCGCGTGCCCTTCTTCAACTTCGGGTTCGGCACCGAGATGCCCGGCTCGATCGAGGAACAGGCCTTCAAGGAAACCGGCATCCGCATGGCGGTCGGCTTGCCGCTGCCGAAGCCGCTCTTCGACCGCACTTCGCGCAAGTTCGCCACCTTCAACATGGCCATCCCCGACCAGTACCGGATGGACGCGTTCGAGGAGGAACTGCGCGACCGCTGGGAGAGCGGGAAGGAGCCGTTCCCGGCCCTGATCACGTTGGTGCTGCCGAACGACCACCTGACCGGCGAGCACCCGGCCGACGGCTACCCGTTCGCCGAGTCGTACATGGCCGACAACGACCTCGCGCTCGGCCGCCTCGTTCAAAGGCTCTCGCGCACCCGCTGGTGGCCGAACGTGCTCGTCATCGTCACCGAGGACGACCCGCAGGGAGGCGTCGACCACGTGGAGGCCCACCGGTCGATCCTGATGTTCATCGGCCCGCACGTGAAGCGCGGCTACGTCTCGCACGCGCTGGCCGACTTCGGCTCGATCATGCGGCTGATCTTCACGATCCTCGGGATGCCGCCGCTGAACCAGTTCGACGCGGCCGCTCCGCTCCCGCTCGACGTCTTCGCCGCGGGCGTCCCCCCGGCGGAGGCCGCGGCGCCGTACGACCTGCGGCCGCCCGACCGCCGCGTCTTCGACCCCGACGCGGCGCTGAAGCCGTTCGACCGCGGGTTCAACTGGAAGCTGCTGGCCGCCTCGCCGGGCCTCGACGACCCCGAGGACATGCGCCGCCCGTTCGTAGACCCCGACGACGCGCTGGCGACGGTGGTAACGGGAAAGTAGGACGATCAGCGGCCGAGCGCGAGGCGCCGCGCATATTGGACCGCCGCGACGTGAGCCGTCAGGAACTCGTCGATCTGCCGGGTCGTCCCGTAGGCGAGCACCTTGCACGCCGGGTGCGTGTTGCCCGAGATCATCCTCGACACGCTCGGCTCGCGCGCCGCCTCGTACAACACCAGCGCGCGCTGACCGGTGGTGGCCGCCCGCCCCAGGATGTACCCCACCTCGAACCCCACCCCGTAGCTCGAGCCCGACGCCTCGGCCACCAGCAGGTCGCACGACTCGAGCCACCGCAGGTCGCGTTCGAAGACGGCCTGGTTCGAGCCGTCGCCCTCGGCCTCGTCCACGTAGTCGTCCAGGAGGTGAGCGGTCAGCACCTCGTGCCCCGCGGCCTCGAGGCGCGAGGCGACGTGGCGGACGATGTTGAGCGTGGAGCGGTCGCCGCGAACGGTGCAGGCCAGGTAGACGGTCATGACGTGGATTGTCGACGCCCGCCGGGCTGGCCGTCAACGTGACCCCAGTAGCACAGGCGTCCCGCCTGTGAGGGGAGGACGGGTTCGCGATTGTCACCGAGACGGTCGTGTTCCGTTTCGAGGGTGAGACCTTCACCCGCGTCACGCGCGAGGTGCCGCTGCGGCGAACCGACGGCATCGACATCATCGAGGCCGGCCTCGACGGGATGGTCGTCGGGCGGGGCCGCGAGGCAGGCCCCACGCGCCTGGAGGTGTCGCGCCACGAGGGAGACCTGCGCATCGTCTGGCGCTTCCCGCCAACCGAGGGGACGCACCGCTTCACCCTGACCTACCTCGTGCGCGGACTGGTGGAACGGAAGCCTGGCGAGGACACGGTCGCGTGGACGGCGCTTCCGCGCGACCACGAGTACCGCATCGCCAGCAGCCGCATCACGTTCCAGTGGCCCTCGTCTGCGCGCCTCCGGCAGCTGGAGGCCGGCGGGCATTCGGTGGCCGCCGGCGAGAACGGCGCGGCGTTCGACCTGCAGGGCGAGTCCGGGGTGGGCGGCGCAGGCGGCGGGGCTGGCGGCGGCTCGAGCAGCGCCTCCTGAGTGGCCTACTTACCCTTCGGCGCGCGATGGGCCACGCGCGCCAGCACCTCGTCGCCCACGAGCGCCTCACAGGCGGGGAACAGCTCTCCTTCTTCGAACCTGACGTGCGCCTCGAGAAGGAGGCCGAACGCCTCGAGGCGGCCGGGCTCTCCCGCTTGCGCGGCGGCAAGATGTCCGCGCAGCGCCTCGTGCTCCGCGAGCGTCCGGTCCACCAGGTCGCGGCGGCCGCGGGCGGTGAGCGCCGGAAGCAGCTCCTCCTCCTCCACCGCGAAGTGCGGCGCCAGCTCCTGCTGGTAGCGCTCCCGGGCCTGTGAGACGAGGGCGGCGTCGATGCGGCCTCCCTTCGAGGCCTCCTTAATCCTCAAGGCAAGCACCAGCGCGTGGTGATGATCCGAGGTCAGGCCGTGAAGGCGGACGTCGCGCTTCATAAGGCACCAGCTACGCCTTGGCCGCTTCCTCCTCGCTGTCGTCGCTGAACGCCAGGTCGCCCCGGAACTCCTTCTCGAGCGTGGTGTCGAGCTCGTCGGCAAGGCGCGAGACCAGGCTGCACGCCATCCGCAGCTGCGCATCGTCCAGGCTCTCGGCCAGCAGGTCGAGGCGCAGCACGACCCCCTCCTCGCGCCAGTACACCTTCGCGAAAGGGCAGTCGGCGTTGGTGTCGTTGAGCGCCTCGAGCAGCTTCTGGCTCTTCTTCACGCCGCGCAGCAGCACCGAGAGGATCGAGACGACCGACTGCTCTTCCTCGATCAGCGAGACGAGGATCTCGGCGCTGCCGCGCCGGAAACAGTAGTCGCCATCCTCGTCCGGCTCGAGCGGCTCGTCGCTCTCCAGGTACTCCCGCAGGAACTTCTCGAGGTAGGAACGGATGACGCTGGCCTTCAAAACAACCTCCAGACGGGCGAGGACGGCTGTCGCACCGTGGCGCCCCGCGTTTCGCCGCGCACAGTCTACCGCGCGCAGTTTACCTTGTTTCGCGCCCCCGGGAGGCTTGGGCTCCTGGAGGGGCGGTGCTAAGATGCCGCGGAACACCACACCGCCACAGCAGCAGATGAAGCACGACGGGGCACTTTCCTTCGAGCTCGACCGGCGCGCCTTCCTGAAGGCCGCGGGCTCGGGCCTCTTCATCCTCATCCCTGCGAGCAGCCTGGCCGCGCTCGGCCAGGCACGGGGCGGCCAGCGGTCGTACCCGGACGACCTCAACGCCTACCTGCGCATCGGCGAGAACGGGCGCGTCACCTGCTACTCGGGCAAGATCGAGATGGGCCAGGCGAACACCACCGCGCTGGCCCAGATGCTGGCCGAGGAGCTGGAGGTCGGGCTCGACGCGATCGACATGGTGATGGGCGACACGCGGCTCTGCCCGTGGGACGGCGGCACCAACGGCTCGCGCAGCATCAAGTACTTTGGCCCCGCACTCAGGGCCGCCGGCGCCGAGGCGCGCGAGGTGCTCGTCCAGCTTGCCGCCGAACGCCTGAAGGTGCCGGCCTCGCGCCTCGCGCCGCGCGACGGTTTCGTGGTCGACCGGCGATCGTCCTCGACGCGCGTCGCCTACGGGTCGCTCGTGAAGGGCCGGCGCATCGAGCGCCGCCTCGAGAAGAAGCCCGCGCTCAAGGCGCCGGGCGGCTGCAAGGTGATGGGCACGTCACCGCCCCCGTCCAACGCGCGCGACAAGGTCACCGGCAAGGCGGTGTTCGCCGGCGACGTCCAGCTGGCCGGCATGCTGCACGGCCGCGTTCTCCGCCCGCCGGTACACGGCGCGCAGCTGAAGAGCGTGGACGTGGCGCCGGCCCGCAAGCACCCGGGGGCGCGCGTCTTCCAGGAAGGAAACTTCATCGCCGTCGTCCACCCGACCACCGACGGCGCCGCCGCCGCGCTCGGCGCGATTGCGGCGGAGTGGTCCACGCCCACCGCGACGGTAGACGACACGACGATCCTCGAGCACCTGAAGGCCCACCGCGCAGAGTCGCGCACCGTCGAGGAGAGGGGCGACCTGGTGCACGCCGAGGGCCTTTCGACGCTCACCTTCGAGGGAACGTACTTCACCCCTTACATCGCCCACGCGCCGATCGAAACGCACTCGGCCGTCGCGCAGGTCAGCGCCGGCGAGGCCACCCTCTGGGTGTCGACGCAGCGCCCGTTCGGGGTCCAGGTCGAGGTGGCCCGCGCCATCGGCCTGCCCGAGGAACGGGTGCGGGTGATCACGCCGCTCGTCGGCGGCGGGTTCGGCGGCAAGAGCGCCGGGCCGCAGGCCGTCGAGGCCGCGCGGCTGTCGAAGCTGGCAGGCGCTCCCGTAAAGGTTGTCTGGACGCGCGAGGAGGAGTTCTTCCTCGACACCTTCCGTCCGGCGGCCTACGTCACGATCCGGTCCGGCCTCAACGCCGACAACCGCATCGTCAGCTGGGACTTCCACACGCGCTTCGCCGGCGACCGCAGCTCCGAGATGATCTACGACGTGCCCCACGTGCGGACGCGCGCCACCGGCAGCTTCGGCGGCGGCGGGCCGCATCCCTTTGGCACCGGTGCCTGGCGCGGCCCTGGAAGCAACACGAACATCTTCGCACGCGAATCGCACGTCGACCTGATGGCCGCGCGGGTCGGCATCGACCCCGTGGAGTTCCGGCTGAGGAACCTTGCGGATCCGAGGCTGGTCAGGGTGCTGAAGGCGGCGGCCGGTCGCTTCAGGTGGACGAGCTCGCGGGCGCCGAGCGGGCGCGGCCAGGGCGTCGCGCTGCTCGACTACCTGAACACGTGCGTGGCCGCGATGGCCGAGATCGCGGTGGACGCGAAGGGGTCGATCCGCGTGAAGCGGGTGGTGATGGCCCAGGATATGGGGCAGGCCGTGAACCCAGACGAGGCGCGCTTCCAGATGGAGGGATGCATCCTCATGGGGATCTCGTCGGTGCTGAGCGAGGAGATCCACTTCGAGGGCGGCGACGTGAAGGAGCGGAACTTCGACGGCTACGAGATCACCCGTTTCTCGCAGGTGCCGGAGATAGAGACCATCCTGGTGGACAATCCCGAACTGCCGCCACAGGGCTGCGGCGAGCCGGCCATCACCGCGATGGCGGCCGTCCTGGCGAATGCGCTCTTCGACGTCACCGGCGTGCGTGCGATCCGC
>DAOPQX010000245.1:0-5471 GCA_035348395.1 Vicinamibacterales bacterium
CCGTTCCGCTCGTCGAGGAAGTAGCCGATGCGCTCGCCCCCGTAGAGGGTGAGGCTGGCGCTGTACAGCGGGTACTGCGGGACGGGGATCATGAAGCCGTCCCCCGGGGCGCGCAGCAGCGCCGTCAGCACCGCCTGGGCCGCCTTGCTGGCCCCGTCGGTGAGGATCACCCGGCGCGGGTCGGCCGGGACGCCGTCGCGGCGCGCGATGAAGTCGGCGACCGCCTGGCGGATGAACGGGATCCCCGGGCTCTGCGTGTAGGCGCCGGTGCCGTGCGGGTGCTTCGACAGGACGAACCGCGCGCGCTCGACGACGTCCTTCGGGAAGCGGGCCCGCACCTGGTCGTCCTGCAGCAGCTCCGGGTATTCCAGCAGGCAGATCAGCTGCCTGATGTAGGTGAGCGGGGGCTGCCTGAGCGCCTGCGGGTTGCCGATGTTGCAGTAGATGATCTTCCGGCCGCCGGCCTCCAGCTCCTGGGCCCTCTGGACGATGGGCCCGCGCACGGCGTACTCGGCAGCGAGCAGCCTCGGGTTGAGGTGCGCGGTCGAGAGCGTCATGCCATCACCTCCTCCACCTCGACGCCCGCCTCGGCCGGCAGGCTTTGGAGCAGGCCGGTCACGGTGGCCTTCGCATCACCCAGCAGCAGCAGCGTGGACGGCAGGTCGTAGAGGCTGTTGGGCACGCCGGAGTACCCCGGCCGCTCGTCGAGGTTGCACACCAGCGCCCGCTTCGCCTCGTGGGCGTTGAGGATCGGCATCCCCGAGATGGGGGTGTCGGGCTTCTCGATTGCCGCGGGGTTGACGACGTCCGACGCGCCGACGATCAGGACGACGTCGGTCTCGGGGAACGCCGGGTTCACCTCGTCCATCTCGCGCAGCTTGTCGTAGTCGACGTCCGCCTCGGCGAGCAGGACGTTCATGTGACCGGGCATGCGGCCCGCCACGGGGTGGACGGCGAAGCTCACGCTCTTGCCCATCTGCTCGAGCCGCCTCGCCAGCGCCGCGACCTCGAACTGCGCGCCGGCGAGCGCCATGCCGTACCCCGGGATGATGATGACGCTGCGCGACTCGCGCAGGAGCGCCTTCGCCTCCTCCATCGCGTCCTCGCGGGTCCTGGCGACCGGCTTCTCCGCTTGCGCGGGCTTCGGGGCCGACGCCGCGGCGGGCGCGACCGCCGCCTTGCCGCCCGAGAGCACCTTGGTGAAGTGCCGGTTCATCGCCTTGCACATGACCGCCGTCAGGATCGAGCCGGACGCCGCCACCGTGGCGCCGCACGCGATCAGGAGGCGGTTCTGGATGACGATGCCGCAGAAGGCGGCCGCCAGGCCGGCGGTCGCGTTGAGGAACGAGATCAGCACGGGCATGTCGGCGCCGCCGATCCGCACGGCGAAGACGTACCCGAGCGCCACCGACGCGGCGAGCACGCCAGCCAGCGCCAGCTGCAGCGGCAGGCCGGAAGCGGCGGCCGCGTACACGCACAGCGCCGCGATCGCGGCGAGCAGGACGAGCAGCAGTCCGTTGTGCCCCGGCAGCACCGTGGGCGTCTGCTTCATCTTGGCGGCCAGCTTGGCGCTGGCCAGCATGCTGCCGCTGAAGGTCGCGGCGCCGATCGCCAGGCCCAGGAACCCCGACACCTCGCCAACCACGGTCAGGGGCGTGTGAGCGCGCGTCAGCTCCACGAACGCGATGGCCGACGCGGCGACGCCTCCCATCCCGTGCTGGAAGGCAACCATGGCGGGGATCTGGATCATGGTGACGCGCATCGCCACCAGCGCCCCGACGGCGCCGCCGACGACCAGGGCCGCCGCGAGCAGGCCCGGCGAGAGGATGGCGTTGCGGTAGAGCACCAGCAGGATCGCGAGCAGCAGCGCGACGGCCGCGGTCGCGTTGCCCGTCCGCGCGCCGCGCGGCGTCCGGAACTGCGCGATGCCGGCCACCAGCAGCGCGATGATCGAGAGATCGACGAGAAGTGTCACCCAGCTAGACATGATCAGCTCCAAGAGAGGTGGTCCTCCTCCGTCACGAGTTGCCCGGGCGGCTGCCGTTCCCGGCCGGCTCGTGGTGCGTCCTGAACAGGCCGGTCATCCGGTCGGTGATGACGAAGCCGCCGACCAGGTTGAAGGCCGCCGTCGCGAGCGCGATCGCGCCGACGACCTTCTCCCCCGGCCCCATCGCGACCGCGAACAGGAGGATCGCGCCGAGGATCGTCACGGCCGAGATGGCATTGGTCATCGACATCAGCGGCGTGTGCAGCAGCGGGGGCACCCGCGAGATCAGGACGTACCCCACGCCGAACGACAGGGCGAACACGAGAAGCATCAATGCCAGATCGGCCATGACGAGTCCTCCTCCTGGCTCCGGCTAGACCGCCACAACCTCGCCCATGGCCTCGAGCGCCGGCTTGAAGAGAATCTGCCCGCCCTTGGTCACCAGCGATGCCGCGACGATGTCGTCGGAAAGGTCCGGGGAGCCCGGAACCGCCTTGAACAGGTTGTCGACGTAGTGGAACATGTTGTGGGCGTAGAGCCAGCTGGCGTGCATCGCCATCCGGCCCGGGATGTTCTGCAGCCCGCTGACCATGACGTCGTGCTCGACGATCTCCTGCCCCGGCTTGGTCAGCTCGCAGTTGCCGCCCTGGTCGATCGACACGTCCACGATCACCGACCCCGGCTTCATGCGGCCGACGGCCTTCCGGGTGACGATGACCGGCGCCAGCGCCCCGGGCACCAGGGCGGACAGGATGATCATGTCCGACTCGGCCACCACGTCCTCGATCGCCTTCTGCTCCTTCTCGAGCCACTCGGCGGGCAGCAGCTTCGCGTAGCCGCCCTCGGCGATGGCCAGCTCCTGCGGGACGTCGAAGCCGACGACCTTGGCTCCCAGGCTGATCGCCTCGGTGCGCGCCGCCTCGCGGATGTCCCACGCCTTGACGACCGCCCCGAGGCGCTTCGCGGTGGCAATCGCCTGCAGCCCGACCACGCCCGCGCCCACCACCAGCACGTGCGCCGGCTTCACCGCGCCGATCGCGGTGCCGATCATCGGCACGAAGCGCGGGAGGTGCTGGGCGGCGATCAGGACCGCGCGGTACCCGGTGACCGTGCTCATCGAGGTCAGCGCGTCCATCCGCTGCGCGCGCGAGGTCCGCGGGATCCCGTCCATCGTGAACGAGGTGATGTGACGGTCGCGCAGCATGCGCACCATGTCGTGGCTGTCGGGCGCAGCCGGGTGGAGGAAGGTGACGAGGATGGCGCCGTCGGGCATCATCTCCACCTCGTGCTTCTTCTTGGCCTCGTTGAAGATCGGCTGCTTGACCTTCAGGATGACGTCGGCGCCCGCCAGCAGGCGCTCGACGTCGGCCTCGATCACGGCCCCGGCCTTCTCGTAGTCGGCGTCCGAGATGAAGATTCCCGCGCCGGCGCCCGACTCCACGGCCACCTCGAACCCCTTGCTGCGCAACTTCGCCACGGTCTCGGGGATCGCCGCGACGCGCTTCTCGGCGGGCAGGATCTCCTTCGGGATAACCACTCTCATGACGTCAGCTCCTTGTCTGCAAGATGAGTCCACTTCCCCGTGCCTTCACGCGACGCTCATCGCCGCCTCGGCGGGCTCGGTCACCAGCCCCGTCCTGATGAGGGCGAGCGCGTGCTCGAAATCATCGAAGTGATCGAAGGTCCACTCGCGCTGCCAGACCGGGTGCAGCAGCTCCTGCCCCTTGTCCTGCAGCAGGCGGGCCGCCAGCACCCACGGGCTGGCGTGGATCTGGTACCGGCGGTGGCTCGCGCCGGGCGGCAGTTGCGACGCCTCGCGCAGCCGCTCGAGCCCCAGACGCGCCGGGAGGCCGGCCGAGGCGTTCAGGTGCCACTCGGGGTTCGGCGTGCCCTCCGCCGGCTGCCCTCCGTACCAGTCGAGCGTCACCAGCACCGACGACCCGTCGTTCCAGAACGGGAGCACGGCGTGCCGCTGGATCAGGCGGTCTTCGACGACCCCCGACACGGCCGTCGCCAGCGCGACGATCGGAACCTTGGCCAGGACCTGCGCCGGGCCCCGATCGCCGAACTGCTCGTACGCCTCGAGCGGCACCGTCTCCTGCTTCCGGTACACCGGGAACCGCACGATGTTCGGGAAGTCGCCCGTGGCCGCCTTCTGCGTGATCGCCCCCGAGAACGGCCCGACGATGAAGCTCTTCGTCCCGCCCGCCGGGATCTCCACCGGCACCGGCGCACTGGCCCAGATCGGGAACTCGCACGGCTGCAACTCGGCGAACTCCGCCTCGATCGCCACGCCTCGTGCCCTGACCAGGAGACTCGTTGAGTCAGGGCCGCTCGAGCGAACCTTCGCTTCGACTGGTCTGGTGTTCATAGCTCCTCTTCCTCCGATGCTCGTTCTCTCTCCGAGGGTCCACTCTACGGGGGCGCGCCGGCGCCGGGAATCGGGCGAACCCGGATTCCACGGGTCGCTCAGCCTGAAACGTGGCTTCCCATCCGGCGCTCCGCCTCGAACGATCGTTCCGGCATCTCCAGCCTGAGCGCCTTCAACGCGGCCTCGAGCGAGCGCGGGTCGAGCGGGATGACGCACCCGAAGCGCCCGCGGCCGTCGCGCATCGAGAAGGCCGACGAGGGCTCGATGCCCGCGGCGGCAAGCTTCGAGAGCACCGCCGCGAGCGCTCCCGAGTGGTCGCTCCCCTGCACGAGGACCGCCCCGCGGGGCCCCTCGAGCGCAATCCGCTCCGCCCGCGCCGCCTTCGCGAGATCGACGGGATCGGCCGGAAACAGGTGCAGGGCCACGCCGCGCGGGCCGTCGGGCGCCGACACGGCCGCGATCAGGTCCACCCGCTGGGCGGCCAGGCGCGCCAGCAGTTGACAGGCCGAGCCCGCCTCGCCGCCGACACGCGTGGAGAAGTAGTCGATCCGGCAGAACATCTCCCCTCCAAGCGCCGCTACGCCGGAAATGGTATGGAGAGCGGATGCGGGACGTAATCGGGCGGGACCGGGTTGTGGCGCGCGCGTTGGAGGATTCGCCGGCGGCCCGAAACGGCCGCTGGAGGAGGGAAAGCCGGAGCGCCCTCGGGCAATCCCCTAAGGGCGCTGCCCCTACTCGTGGTGGCGGGCCTGGTCGAGCGAGGTGATGCCCTCGCGCACGGCGAACTTCGTCAGCTCGGCGACGCTGTGCAGCTCGAGCTTGATCATGATGCTCTTGCGGTGGGTCTCGACCGTCTTCCGGCTGATGTGAAGGCGTTCGGCGATGTCGGCGGTGGGATGCCCCTCGGCCATCAGCTGCAGGACCTCGCGCTCGCGGTCCGAGAGCCGCGCCGCCGCCGACCCGGGCGCCGGGGTCAGCCGCTGGAGGTAGTCGTCCACCACGACCCCGACGATCTCCGGGCTCAGGAAGCGGCCGCCCTGCCCCACGACTCGAATCGCCTCGGCCAGCTCGGTGAACGCGCTGTCCTTGAGCACGTAGCCCGAAGCGCCGGCC
>DAOPQX010000246.1:0-5463 GCA_035348395.1 Vicinamibacterales bacterium
GGCCGGGCGGCCCGCAACGTCAACGGCCGGGTGCTGATGTACGCCGACGTGGTCACCGACTCGATGCGGCAGGCGATCGCCGAAACCGATCGGCGGCGCCGCGCCCAGGAGGCGTACAATCGGGAGCACGGGATCACGCCCGCCTCGATCGTCAAGCAGATCGACGACGTGCTGGCGAGCGTGTACGAGCGGGACTACGCCCCGGTGCCGGCGGCCGACGAGGCGCCGCGCTGGCGCTCCCAGGCGGAGTTCGACGCGGAGGTCGAGCGCCTCGAGCGCGAGATGCGGGCGGCGGCGGCCAACCTCGAGTTCGAGCGCGCGGCCCGGCTCCGCGACCAGCTGAAGGCGATCAGGCGGCGCGGGATGGGGCTGGCCGCCGCGGCCGGGGGCTCGTGACGTGTTGATGCTGCTCGAACGCTGGACCAAGGCGTCGCTGGCCGACCTGCAGGGGTACGTCCTGCTGGTTGGGCGAACGCTCCGCGGCGCGGTGTCCCGCCCCTTCTTCGTGCACGACGTCGTCGAGCAGTTCGAGCAGATCGGCGTCGGATCGCTGACCGTCGTGCTGCTGACGGGCTTCTTCACCGGCGCCGTCCTGGCGCTGCAGTCCGGGATCACCCTCGACCAGTTCGGGGCCCGGTCGCTGGTCGGCCGCCTGGTCGGCGCGTCGATGATCCTGGAGCTGGGGCCGGTTCTGACCGCGCTGATGATCACCGGCCGGGTGGGTTCGAGCATCGCCGCCGAGCTCGGGTCGATGGAGGTGACCGAGCAGATCAGCGCCCTTCGGGCGCTCGGCGCCGACCCGGTCCGCAAGCTCGTCGTGCCGCGCGTCCTCGCCGGCCTCTTCATGGTGCCGGTGCTGACCGTCATCGCCGACTTCGTCGGCATCGCGGGCGGCTGGGTGATCGCCACCTTCCAGATGGGTGTGGCGTCGGGCGTCTACTGGAGCTCGGTGACCGAGGGGCTGTTCTGGCAGGACCCCTGGGTCGGCCTGACCAAGCCGTTCTTCCTTGGCTTCGTGATTGTGACCATCGCGTGCCACGTGGGGCTGAACGTCTCGGGCGGTACGCAGGGTGTCGGCAGGGCGACGACCAGGGCGGTGGTGCGCGCCTCGATCGCCGTCCTCGCCGTGGACTTCTTCCTGACCAAGCTGATGGTGTTCCTGTTCTACTGACCCCGGAGCTCACATGGGTTGACCATGTTCGCTCCGGCAGAAACGGGGCTGAAGCCCCGTGCTACGGCGCTGCGCATGGTCAACTGCGGTGAGCGGGCATGAGGGCTGAGCGCAAGGGGGCGGACGGTGTGATGGAGCAGGTTCCAGCGAGCGAGAGCACGGTGACGCTGGAGGAGGCGTTCGGGCCGCGGGCGCCCGTGGTGCTGTTCGACCGGGTGCGCCTGTCGTTCGACGAGACGGAGGTCCTCTCCGACATCACCTTCACGCTGCTGAAGGGGCACACCAAGCTGCTGCTCGGCGCGAGCGGGTCGGGCAAGAGCACCATCCTCAAGATCCTCCTCGGCCTGCTGAAGCCGGACGCCGGGATCGTGTGGGTGAACGGCCACCGCATCGAGAGCCTGCCGGAAGAGCGGATGATGCCGCTCAGGAACGACATGGGGATGGTGTTCCAGGAGGGAGCGCTGTTCGACTCGCTGACGGTGGCGGAGAACGTGGGCTTCAAGCTGTACGAGCAGACGCGCATGCCGCTCGACGAGGTGCGGGCGCGCGTCGAGGAGGTGCTCGGGTTCATCGGCCTCTCCGAGTACATCGACCGGATGCCGTCGGAGCTCTCCGGCGGCCAGCGCCGGCGGGTGGCCATCGCGCGCGCCATGGCGACCAAGCCGCGCCTGCTGCTCTACGACGAGCCGACCACGGGGCTCGACCCGATCACCGCGACCACCGTGGACGACGAGATCATCAAGCTGCGCGACCTGGAGGAGGTCTCGTCGATCATGGTCACGCACCAACTGCGCGACGCTTTCTACATCGCGACGCACAGCGCCCGCCGCGAGGACGGCCGGATCACGATCGTCCCCGCCGACGAGGCGAAGGTGCGAGAGGCCGAGTTCATCATGCTGAGGGACGGCCGGATCGTCTTCGAGGGCGACGCCGAGGCGCTGCGCACCTCGAAGGACGAGTATCTCAGGACGTTCCTGTCGTAGGACGAAGGCCATGCCACGCACCCGTTCGCTCGCGTTCGCCCAGCTGAAGATCGGCATCCTCGCGGCCGTGGCGCTCGCCATCGCCGCGACGGTGATCTTCGTGCTCAACGGCCAGGGCGGCTTCTTCTGGCAGCGCTACCCGCTCAAGGCCCGCTTCCCGGACGTCGCCGGCCTGAAGACCGGCGCGCCGGTGCGTGTCGCCGGCATGGAGGTGGGCACCGTCCAGAACATCGAGTTCGCCGGCGACCTCGTGGAGGTCACCTTCGAGGTCTCCAAGGAGATGCGAAGCCGGATCACCACCCAGTCGGTCGCCGCCCTCGGTTCGCTGAGCCTGCTTGGCCAGACGACCGTGGACATCAGTCCCTCCACCCGGGGCGAGCCCCTCGCCGACTGGGCGTACGTGCCGAGCGGCAGGCTGCCCGGGCAGCTCACCGACGTCGCCGCGGACGCAAGCCAGGCCCTGGCCGAGCTGCAGCGCCTGCTCCGCGACGTGCGGGCCGGCAAGGGCACCATGGGGCGGTTGTTCACCGACGAGCGCCTGTTCAGCGAAATCCAGGGTTTCATCCACGCCGCCGAGCAGCTGGCCCGCGGCCTGGATCGCGGCGAGGGGACCCTCGGCGCGCTGCTCCGCGACCCGTCGGCTTACCGCTCGCTCGAATCGTCGCTCGGCCGCCTGAACGCCATGCTCCGGCGGATCGAGGCGGGGGAGGGGAGCCTGGGGCGGCTGGTGAACGACGAGCAGCTGGCGCGCTCGCTCGCGGGCGCCGGCGAGAACATGGCGACAATCACCGGGCGCCTCGCGCGTGGCGAGGGGTCGGCGGGGCGGCTGCTGCACGACGAGGCGCTGTACAGCCGGTTGTCGGGGACGGCCGAGCGCCTGGAGCAGCTGACGACGCGGCTGGCCGAGGGGCAGGGAACGGCGGGACAGTTGCTGCAAGATCGGCAGTTGTATGAGAACATGAACGGGGCGGCGAGCGAGTTGCGCGAGCTGGTGGCCGCCATCAAGCAGGATCCCCGCAAATACCTGACCGTGAAGGTGAGCGTGTTCTGACCGGGCGCCGGTGGAGCAGTCCTCGCGGCTGCTCGTCTCGAGCGGGCCGAACCCCGCTCCACCTGGGGGACGGGCCGGGCCGGTGTGGCGGCGCGAGCCGCCGGGGAGGCGACGATGGAGAACGGCGGTGAAGGGAAGGTTCTGACGGCGTTTCTGCTGGGGGCGTTGACGGGGGCGGCCGTCGCGCTGTTGTTCGCCCCCGCCTCGGGGCAGCAGACCCGCGAGTTCCTCGGCGAAAAGGCGCGCGAGGGCCGCGGCAAGGCCGAGGAGGCCGCTCGGCACACGCGCGAGGCCCTGTCGCGGCAGCGCGAGACGCTCAGCGCCGCGATCGACCGCGGGCGCGAGGCGTACCGCGAGGCCCGGGACAAGGAGACCTCGTGACGGGAGGGGGAGCCCTCCCGGTCGTCCTGCTTGCGATCATCGCCGGCGCGACGCTGGTCATGGCGCTCGTGCAGCTGGCGGTCGTCGTCTTCGCCGCGCGGGTTGCCTTGCGCGCCCAGGCGGCGGCCGCGCGGCTGGAGCAGGAGGTGCGACCCGTGATCGCCAACGCGGCATCGGCGGCCGAGCACGCCTCGCGGGCGGCGGCGCTCGCCGCCGCACAGGTCGAGCGGGCCGACCAGGCGCTCGGCCACCTCGCCTCGCGGGTCGACGAAACGACGCTGACCCTGCAGCGCGCGCTCCTCACCCCCGCCCGCGAGGGGCGCGCGGTGCTGGCCGGCGTTCAGGCCGCCCTGGCCGCCCTGCTCGACCGGCGGGCCCTGCCGGCGCACCGCGCGGGGCACGACGACGACCCGTTGTTCATCGGGTGACCCCGTCCCGACTTCCTCGCAAAACGGCGCATTGACGCCGGAAGGCTGAGGTGGTAGAACACAGCGCACGGAGTCGGAAACGTGCCCTATTCAGGATCGGGGGATGATCTATGAGAACCGCGGTTCGCCGGCTCGTCCTGTTGGCGGTGGCCGGTGCGGTGATGGTCTCGATGGCCGGCCCGGCGTTCGCGCAGGAAGCCAAATCCGTCGCCCTGGTGAAGGAACTCGCCGCGGCGATGGACGCGGCGAAGCTCGACGCGATTGCCGCCAAGGACCCGGCGTCCCAGGACACCTACTTCGCGGCCCTCTATTTCGCGGGGAGCCAGCTGCTCGCCGTCAGCGCGCGGTACGAGGTCCCCGTGCTGCTCGATGAGCGGATCGAGAAGCAGGAGTTTCGCGAGGTGTACACGGACCTCAACAGCGCGTGCATGCAGGGGACGAAGTATCTCGTGATGGACATCGGGGCCGACGGCCTCAAGCCTCGCAAGGAAGACAGCCGCTTCGACACTTACGACACGGGCTCGAGGAGCTACGCCTTCGACGGCGAGTGGCGGGCCCAGAAGCTGGCGAGCGAGGCCGAGTACGACAAGGCGTTCGCCGACGCCGACGCGCACTACGCCAAGATCCTCACGGCCCTGATCGCCCAGGTGAAGAAGCGGTAGCCGGCCGCGGGCCGAGAGAAGCACGGAGGTGGAGAACCGGGGGCGCCCCTTCGTTCTCCGCCCGGTCGAGCCCCCCGGGTTTCAGCCTCGAGGCTGCCGCCATCCCCACGTTCGGCCGCCCCCTTCCTCGCAGAGACGTTCTTCGCGCCTCGCCACTCGCGCTTCAGCGCCAGCGTAGTCGCGTGGCCAGGCACGGGGCGCCCGTCCGCCCGATTATCGATGCCGAGGTTGTCGAAGGTGGGTGGTGGGCACTAGTGGATTCGAACCACTGGCCTCCTGCGTGTGAAGCAGGCGATCTAACCGCTGATCTAAGTGCCCACCCGAGAAAGACCCCTTAGTGTAAACCAACTCGCACGTCCACGACAATCGCTCGTCCGCTCGCCCGGCGTCCTCCTGCGGCCTACTTCCGGGTCTCCGGCAGCCTTCGCGTCCGCGGGCCGTCGTAGACCCAGCCCTGCGGATCGATCGCCCGCATTGGCGCCTCGCGCGCCTGCTCTTCGTGGGCGTGCGCGATGAGACCGGGGACCCGCGCCATCATGAACATGGCGTTACCCAGCTCCGGCTCGAAGCCCATGTCGGCGCAGACCGCGGCGATGGCCCCGTCCACGTTGAGCGGAAGCGCCCCGTGCGCTCCCGGCGGCTGCGCCTCCACGACCCGCTCCATCGTGCGGATCATCCGCACGTGCTCGCCGTCCAGCTCGAGCTCGTGCGCCATCGTGAGCAACCGTGCCGCTCGCGGGTCGGAGCGGTGGATGCGGTGCCCGAACCCGGGGATGGGACGGCCGGC
>DAOPQX010000247.1:0-5463 GCA_035348395.1 Vicinamibacterales bacterium
GACAACCGCTACCAGCTCTGGGTGAACGGCACTCGCGTCGTCTTTGGCCCGGCGCGCGGCGACCTGAACCACTGGCGCTTCGAAACGATCGATCTCGCCCCGCACCTGCACGCCGGGCGGAACGTGCTGGCGGCCGTCGTCTGGAACTACGGCGAGCTGGCCCCAGAGGCGCAAACCACCTGGCGCACCGGGTTTCTCATCCAGGGCGACACGGCCGCCGAGGCCGCGGTGAACAGCGGGACCACGTGGAAGGCCGCTGCGAACCCGGCGTACTCGCCCATTCCCTTCACCCACGCACAGATGCGCGGGTACTTCGTCGTCGGTCCCGGCGAGCGCGTGGACGGCGCGAAGTTCCCGTGGGGGTGGGAGACGGAGGGCTACGACGACTCGGCCTGGAGCCGGGCCGAACCCGCCGTTCCGGACGGCCGCGCGCACGGCTCGCCTCGCCCGAGTCAGGATGCCGGCAACCGGTGGCTGCTCGTGCCCCGCTCGATCCCGCTGATGGAGGAGAGCCTGGAGCGGCTGGCCGCGGTCCGGCAGGCGGCCGCCGTCACTGCCCCGGAGGCTTTCCCACGCAGCGAGGCGCCGTTCACGATCCCGCCGCGCACCGAGGCGCGCCTGCTCCTCGACAACGCGCGCCTCACTACCGCCTACCCCGTGCTGCGCTACAGCGGCGGCGCCGGCGCCCGCATCCGCATGGGCTACGCCGAGTCGCTCTACCTGCCGCGGGCGAAGGGGGGTGACAAGGGGAACCGGAACGAGGTCGAGGGGAAGGAGTTCGTCGGCAACTACGACGAGGTGATCGCCGATGGGGGGCGCGACCGCACTTACAGCCCGCTCTGGTGGCGGACCTACCGCTACCTCGAGCTGACCGTCGCCACGCGCGACGAGGCGCTCGTGCTCCACGACCTGCACGGTCTCTACACCGGCTACCCCTTCGAACGCCGGCAGCGCCTCGAGGCCGCGCCTCCGGTGGTCTCGCAGATCCTCGACGTCGGGTGGCGCACCGCACGGCTCTGCGCGCACGAAAGCTACATGGACTGCCCGTACTACGAGCAGCTCCAGTACGCGGGCGACACCCGCATCCAGGCGCTCGTCTCGCTCTACGCCTCGGGCGACTCGCGCCTGGTGAAGAACGCGATCTCGCATTTGAACGACTCGCGCACCGCGGAGGGAGCGACGATGAGCCGGGCGCCGACCCGGCAGCAGCAGTACATCCCGCCGTTCTCGCTGTGGTGGATCGGGATGGTGCACGACTACTACATGTACGTGGACGACCCGGCGTTCGTCCGCGAGATGCTGCCGGGCGTTCGCGCGGTGCTGCAGTTCTTCGCGGCCCACCAGCGGCCGAACGGATCGCTGGGGCTGATGCCGTGGTGGAACTACGTGGACTGGACGACCGAGTGGGACGGCGGCGTGCCGCCGCGCGACGCCAACGGCGCGAGCGCCCCTCAAGACCTTCAGCTGCTGCTCGCGCTCGACTGGGCGAGCCGGCTGGAGGAGGCGCTCGGCTCGCGCGCCATCGCCGCGGAATACCGCGAGTCGGCCGCGCGGCTGCGCGGCTCCATCCGGACGCTCTACTGGGACGCGGGCCGGCGGCTGTTCGCCGACACGCCCGACCGCAAGCAGTATTCCCAGCACGCGAACGTCCTCGCCGTGCTCGCCGGCGTCGCTTCGGGAGAGGAGGCGCGCGACCTGGTGACGCGGGTCATCGCGGACGAGACGTTGACCCAGTGCTCGTACTACTTCCGCCACTACCTGCACTCGGCGGTGAACCTGGTGGGGGAGGGCGATCGGTACCTCGGGCTGCTGGGTGAGTGGAAGTCGATGCTGGCGCGCGGGCTGACGACCTTCGCCGAGCGGTACGAGCGGCCGGGCAACCCCTCCCGATCCGACTGCCACGCCTGGAGCTCGAGCCCCAACTTCGAGATCTTCAGGACGGTGCTCGGCATCGACAGCGCCGCGCCCGGGTTCGCGCGGGTGCAGGTGCGCCCGTTCGTCGGAAGCCTCGACCGGGTGTCGGGATCGATCCCGCATCCGAAAGGGGAGATCTCGGTCCGGCTCGAGCGTGCGGGGCGCGGGCTGCGCGTCGAGGTGGTGCTCCCCGCCGGCGTGCCGGGCGAGTTCTCGTGGGGCGGGACGCGCCGCGAACTGGCGCCCGGAAGCAACGCCTTCACGGTCGAGCGTTGACGTCTTTTTCGGAGTCGAGCCCTCCCTTTGGAACCTCACGGGCCGCGGACTCGTCCCTACCTAGAGCCGCGGACAGCGGGCGTCCCGGCCAATCCGGAGGGAGAACCGCATGAGTGCTCGACTCCGAGCGGGTGCGGCCGTGTCGGCCGCCGCGCTGCTGCTGGGCTTGCAGGTGGCCGCGGGCGCGTCGGCCGGCACCACGCAGGAGGCGCCGCCGTCGGGCGGCCGCCTCGACGTGCCCGTCGACTACTACAAGCTGCCGAACGGCCTGAAGGTCGTCCTCTCTCGCGACACCACCACGCCGACCGCGGTGGTGACCATCTACTACAACATCGGGTTCCGGAACGAGCCGAAGGACCGCACGGGGTTCGCGCACCTCTTCGAGCACATGATGTTCCAGGGCTCGGCGAACCTGGGCAAGATGGAGTTCATCCGGCTGATCGAGTCGAATGGCGGGCTGCTGAACGGCTCGACCCGGTTCGACTTCACCAACTACTACCAGGTCGTCCCGTCGCACGTGCTCGAGACCGTGCTGTGGGCCGAGGCCGACCGCATGCGGGGCCTCGACATCACCGGGGAGAACCTGAAGAACCAGCAGGACGTCGTCAAGAACGAGGTGAAGGTCAACGTCCTCAACCAGCCGTACGGCGGCTTTCCGTGGATCGACCTGCCGATGGCTGCGAACGAGAACTGGTATAACGCCCACAATTTCTACGGCGACCTGGAGCACCTCGACGCCGCGACGCTCGAGGACGTGCAATCGTTC
The DNA here is from genome assembly GCA_035348395.1 of Vicinamibacterales bacterium. Classification (GTDB taxonomy): domain Bacteria; phylum Acidobacteriota; class Vicinamibacteria; order Vicinamibacterales; family Fen-181; genus JARKSS01. Next base: position 2,957 of record DAOPQX010000247.1, read on the forward strand.
TTCCGCACCTACTACGCGCCGAACAACGCCGCGCTCGTGGTGGCGGGCGACTTCGACCCGGCGCGGGCCAAGGAGTGGATCGAGCGGTACTTCGGCGACATTCCCGCCGCGAAGCAGCCTCCCGCTCCCGACCTGCGGGAGCCGCGCCAGGAGAAGGAGAAGCGCGCCGGGCGCACCGACCCGCTCGCCGCACGGCCCGCGCTCGGCATCGCCTACCACGTCCCCGATCGGCTCACGCCTCAGTGGTACGCCTTCGGCCTGCTCGACCAGGTGCTCGCCCAGGGTGCGGATTCGCTTCTCTACGACGAGCTGGTGAGGAAGCAGGGGCTGACGGGCGACCTGAGCGCTGGGATCAACTGGGGGCTCGGCGGAATGTTCGACTACAGCGGGCCGATGCTGTGGATGGCCCAGGTCTTCCACGATGCGGGGACGCCATCGGAGAAGGTCATCGCCGCCATCGACACCGTCGTCGAACGCCTGCGGTCGGCGCCGCTGGACGAGGCCACGCTGGAGCGCGCCCGCGTCAAGATGCGATCGAGCCTGTACGGCGACCTCGAGAGCTTTGCCGGCTTCGGGCGCGCCAACGTGCTCGCGTCCTTCGCGCTGTTCGACGACGACCCGGGGAGGATCAACCGGCTCGAGGCGGAGTTCGCGAAGGTGACGCCCGCGCTCGTCCACGAGACGGCGCGCGAATTCCTCCGGCCGGGCAACCGCACCATCTACACCATCGAGCCGGGCAAGGCGGCGCCGGCGAAGGGAGGCGCACGATGAGTCGCAGGACCACTGCCCTGGCCGTCACGGCCGCCCTCCTGCTGCTGGCGCCGGGCGTGCCCGGGGCGCGGGAACAGCAGGCGCCGCCCGCTTCACCCCAGAAGCAGGCCCCGCCGCCGACTGGCACGCCAAAGGACTTCGCGCTGCCCAAGCCCTCCCGGTTCACTCTGCCCAACGGGATGGCGGTCACGATGGTGCCCTTCGGCCAGGTCCCGAAGGTGACGCTGCGCCTGGTCGTCGCGGCCGGCAACCTCTACGAGGGGAAGGACGAGGTGTGGCTGGCCGACCTGACCGGGCGCATGCTGCGCGAGGGGACGGCGGCGCGTCCCGCCGCCGAGGTGGCCCGGGAGTTCGCCGGCATGGGCGGCGAGCTGAGCGTCGGTGTCGGCTCCGACAACGCGAGCCTTTCGGCCGAGGTCCTGGCCGAGCGGGGCGCCGATGCGGCGCGGCTGATCGCCGAGGTGGCGCGGCAGCCGCTCCTGCCCGCGGGCGAGTTGGCCCGCGTGAAGGCGGGCCTCACGCGCGATCTCGCCATCCAGAGGAGCACCCCTCAGGCCCAGGCGCAGGAGCGCTTCCACGAGTCGATCTACGGCGACCACCCGTACGGCCGCCTCTTTCCGACCGAGGAGATGCTGAACGGCTACACCATCGAGCGCGTGCGGACGTTCCACCGCGCCCGCTACACGCCCGCGGCCTCGCGGCTGTACGTGGCCGGAGTCTTCGACGCCGCCGCGCTCGAGGGCGCGATCCGCGACGCCTTCGGCGCCTGGAAGGGAAGCGCTGGCGCCTCGGAGGTGCAGCCGCCGACCGCCAAGGCGGAGCGCCGGTTCGCGCTGCTCGATCGCCCGGGCGCGCCGCAGTCCACGCTCTACCTCGGGCTTCGCGTCCCCGATCCGTCCAGCGCCGACTGGGTGGCGCTGCAGGTCACCAACTCGCTGCTGGGCGGGTCGTTCGGCTCGCGCATCACGACCAACATCCGCGAGCAGAAGGGCTACACCTACTCGCCGTTCAGCGCGGTGAATCCGCACCGGCGCGATGCGTACTGGGCCGAGGTGGCCGACGTCACCTCCGCCGACACGGGCGCCGCCCTGAAGGAAATCTTCTCGGAGATCGAGCGGCTCCGGCGCGATCCGCCCCCGGAGGGCGAGCTGCGGGGCATCAAGAACAACATGGCCGGCAGCTTCGTCGTCCGAAACTCGTCGCGCCAGGGCGTGATCTCGCAGCTGGCCTTCGTGGACGAGCACGGGCTGGGCGACGGCTACCTGGCCGGGTACGTGAAGCGCGTCATGGCGGTCACGCCGCAGGAGGTGACCCGCGTGGCCCGGGAGTATCTCGTGCCAGACCGAATGACGCTCGTCGTCGTCGGCGACCGCAAGACGGTCGAGGGGCAGCTGGCCCCGTGGTCAGCGGCGGGACAGTGAGGCGAATGGTGCCCCCGGCCGGCTACCCTTGACGCGCGGTCGAGGGCCGGCCGGGGCGACCCTCGACACTTGACAATGAGTGTGATAACACGTATTATGGAGACGTGGTCAGGGACCTTCGAGAGGAACTGAAGCAGACGAGGCCGTTCAAGAGCCTGGCCCAGGAAGCCTACCTGAGCCTGCAGCGGACGGCCGCCGTGCTGGAGCACGAGCTCGAGCTGTCGCTGAAGCCCTCGGGGATTACCGCCACGCAGTACAACGTGCTGCGGATCCTGCGCGGGGCCGGTTCCGGCGGGTTGTGCCGCGGCGAGATCG
>DAOPQX010000248.1:0-5457 GCA_035348395.1 Vicinamibacterales bacterium
TCCGTCAGTTGCTCGATGACGGCCTCGCACGTGCTCCGGTCCAAGCCCCACAACCGTTGGGCCTGCGACACCGTCAACTTCAGCCCCGGCATCTCGAGGAACTCGCTCTTGACCCGGCGCAACCGCTGCTCGCCCACGATCCCCGGCACCATGGCTCGCCCCCTTCCTTCTCAGCGTTCGGGACGCGGCCGAACCGATCCCCTCGCTGGGCAGGCGGGGGACTGGCGCCGGCCACCGTGACCAAGTGGAGCAGCAGCGATGCCAGGCGTCCGCCGCGTCGGCGTGGGGCGGAACCGACGTGTTGACAGTTCTTTAGCGGGTTTGCCGTTCGAGGATCGGGCTGGGAGGGTCGCGTTGCCGCGACTTCGAGCCGGCAGACGGTTGCGGATGCGCAACCGTGCGGTGGAGAAGCGGTGCGGACGGCTACCAGCGTGCCGCGGGCTCGACGCGGCTCGGCAGTTCGCCCAGGTGGCAATAGCGATGCGTGATGCCCGCGCCGCTCACCTGCACGACGCGGAGGCCCGACGGTCCGTCGGTCGATCGCCTGCTCAACGAACCGGTGATGACCAGCTCGGTGCCGGGAGCCTGGACGACCAGGTCGCGGTGCCGGTGCCCGGCGAAGAGGTGGCTCACCTCGTAGCGGGCCAGCAGCGCGAGGAGCCAGTCGCGCGGCTCGCGCGGCAGATTGAGGTATCCATCGGGCTCGGCGGGATCCTGGATGTATGGCGGGTGGTGCGAGAACACCACCAGGTGGGCCGACTTGGCGGCCCGCGCCCGCCGCAGCTCCCCCTCGAGCCATTTCCTCTGGGCGGCTGCTTCGGCCGGGACCTGGTCCGGGGCGGCGGCAACGGCGGAGTTGATCACGATGCCCGTGAAGCCCTCGCGCCGGATGGTGTACCTGTCGGGCCCGAACTCCTTCCGGTAGGCCTCGAGGCTCTCCGGGGTCGGGGCGTTCCCGACGTCGTGGTTGCCCGCGACGTGGTGCACGGGCACCGTGGAATCGACGCCCGCGACGACGCGCCGGTACTCGGCGATCTGCGCGGCGTTTCCCTGCGTGTTCACGAGATCGCCGGTCACGACCACGAAGGCCGGTCGGAGCCGGTTGATGGCGGCGACCGCGAACTGGAGATTCGCGCTGTCCTGGGTGATGTCGCCCCGGAGGTGGCCGAATCCGAGCTGGGGATCGCTGATCTGGATGAAGAAGAAGGGCTCCGGGTCGGCGGGGCGGGCGGCTCCGCGTGCCGCTCCCCAGAACGCCGCGGCCGCCGCCGCGAGAACCAACAACGCCGCTGCGGGAACGGCGGCTCGTCGTAGGGGCATGTTCCGTCGATTGTATCCCAACTCGGCTGTTTCAATGACCGCGCGTGGCCGCCGGAAGAGGCTCAGAAGAACTTGCCGATCGCCACGTAGAAGCGGCCGCGCCAGCCCGAGCCGACGCTGCCCCCGACGAACACGGGCCCGAGCAGCGTTTCGAGGACTGCGCCGGTCGACACGTTGCCGTGCCAGGCGGCGTCGGCACGGCGGTCGAAGGCCGACCCGGCCTCCAGCCACGTGCCGGCGTAGACGTTTCCGCCAACCAGGTCGGGCAGCCGCGCGACCCGCCTCAAGTACCCCGCGGCGCCGAGCACGTAGTTCGCCCCGCGCATCTCGTCGTTGGCGAACGCGCCCAGCCTGAGCGGGCCCCCGAGAGAGAAGGCTCCCCAGAGCGGGAGCTCACCGAAGGCGGTGCCCGTCCCGAAGGCGGCGAAGACCCGGTCGGCACGGTGCACTCGACGGAACACCGACCCCGTGACCTCGCCGCGCCAGAACCGCGTCGGGACGACTGGCTCGCCAGCGGCAGGCGCGGCCGGCGTGGGGGCGTCGAAGTAGCGTCGAAGCTCCGCGTGGAGCAGCAGGCCCGACGAGGGCACGACGGGGCTGTCCTGCCCGTCGTGGGTGAACCGGACCGACCCGAACCGCTCCCAGCCGCGCACGTCGGCTCGGACCGGGGAGCCGACCGCCAGCCGCCCGTGCACGTCGGCCACGTCGAAGCCCACGCGCAGCTCCGCCTCGCGCACTAGGCCGAGTCCAAGGTCGAACCCCGCGCCGGCCCGCTTCCGCGAGTACTGGGCGATGAGCCGCTGGTCCTCGAAGTAGTTCGCGGGCCCCCTGGTGTAGGAGGCTCGCGCGGCCCCGAACAGCGGCCCCCGGCCGAGCGGTTGGTACAGCTCGCCGCCGGCGAGCACCTGCGTGCCGAGCGCCACGTCCAACCTGAGTTCGGATCCGGGTCCGGCGAGGTCGTAGAGCGTGGTGCGCGCAGCCACCGTCGCCGCGAAGTTGTTCGCGTCGATGTTGTTCAGCTCGAGCCCCATCGCGAGGAACGGCGGCCCGTACGACTTGGGGCGCACCGTCACCGCAAGGCACGGCCGGCCGGTCTCTTCGGTGACGCGGTACGTCAGGTACTCGTAGCGATCGGTGCCGGCGATGCTGAGGATGTCTGCCTCGATCCGGTCGGGATCGACGGGAACGCCCACGTGGCCGGCGAGCTGCTCGCGGATGGACGCCGCTTCGGCCTCGGGCACGCCGGCAACCGTGACGCTCACCGGCACCGGCAGCGCCGTCCGCCGCCGCGCACCTCGTTCGGCAAGGTACGCGGAGTACTCCCGCTCGCTCACCGAGTACGTCAACAGGATGTCGCGATGGCGGGCGGCCGCCTGGTACCCGAGATCCGCCAGCTCGTCTGATCGCCGCCACGACATCCCGTCCAGCCCGGGCAGCTCGGGGGTGATGACGAGGTCCACGCCGCTCAGTGCCTTGCGCACGCCGGCCGCCATCATCGTGTCGATCGTGCGACCGAAGTGCCTGATCAGCGACTGGTCCGCCCGTGCCCCGGTCCGGACGGGGCCCAGGTTCACGGCGATGACCACGTCGGCGCCCATGGCGCGCGCGACGTCGCCGGGGACGTTGTTGAGCGTGCCGCCGTCCACCAGCAGCCAGTCGCCGTACTCGACCGGCGTGAAGACGCCCGGCAGGGCCATCGTCGCGCGCAGGGCCGTCGCCAGCACGCCGCGGCCAAGGACGACTGAGTCGGCCGTCCTGAGGTCGGTCGCCACGCAGCGGAACGGGGTGGGCAGCTCGTCGAAGCTCTCGAGGTCGGCGTAGGCGAGCGCCATGCGGTCGAGCAGCAGCATCACCTGCTGTCCCGGGTTGAGGCCGCCGGGGAGCATGAAGCCGTGCCTGAGGCCGAACTCGAGCACGGTCGGAAAGGCCCGTCGATCCTGCTTCCGCCGAAACAGCTTGTGCCGAAAGGGCGAATCCGCCTGGAACATCGCGTCCCAGTCGGCCCTGCGCATCAGGGCGCGCAACTCCGCGGGCGACATCCCGAGCGCGAAACCTCCGCCGACCAGCGCCCCGGCGCTCGTGCCGGCGACGAGATCGACGGGGATGCGGTGCTCGTCGAGCCACTGCAGCACGCCGATGTGCGCGAGGCCGCGGGCGCTTCCCCCGCCAAGCGCGAGGCCGACGCGGGGCCGCGGGGGGGGAGGAAGGGGCTCGCCCCCGGCGGCGCGGGCCGGGGCGGCACACCAGGAGAGGGCGAGGAAGGCGCACAGGGCGCCGCGGGCGAACGCGTTCGTCATGGCTAGCGCGGGCCGCCGCGGCGCCGCGTGACGGCGGAACCGGCAGACCCCAAGGGGAGACCCTGCCATCATACGCCGGGCGTGGTATCGTGTCCGCCGGAGGCATCATGAACCGGCGAGACTTCCTGAAGCAGGCATCGCTCGCGGCGATCGGCACGTCCACGGTCATCAGGCTGGGGGCCGCGGAGAAGCGCGTCGCGTTCGGCGGAATGCAGATCGAGTGCAGCACGTACGGCGGCAACCTCTCGCGTCTCGAGGACTTCACCATCCGGCGCGGCAAGGCGGTCTCCGACGTGCCCTTCTTCAGCGTGCTGAAGGGCTACCCGTACCCCTTCATGCCCACGCTCTTCGCGACGGCCGTGCCCGGCCCGCCCGTCGAGCGCAAGACCTACGACGCCATCAAGGCCGAGTTCCTCGGGCGCGTCCGCGACCTGCTGCCGCTGGACGGGCTGTACTTGCCGATGCACGGGGCCATGTACGTCGAGGGCATGCTCGATGCCGAGGGCGACTGGATCTCGGCCGTCCGCCAGGTGGTGGGCGAGAAGTGCCTCATCACCGCCAGCTACGACCTCCACGGCAACATCAGCCGGCGGGTGATCGACAACCTCGACATGCTGTCGGCCTTCCGCACGGCGCCGCACATCGACCGCGAGGAGACCCACAAGCGGGCCTGCGACATGCTGGTGCAGTCGCTGGAGACCGGCATCCGGCCGGCTCTGGTGTGGGTTCCGATTCCCGTTCTGATGCCGGGCGAGCGCAGCAGCACGCTCTACGACCCGGCGAAGCGGCTCTGGGCGCAGCTGCCGGCGCTGAACGCGCGCGACGGCGTGATGGACGTGTCGCTGCTCGCGGGCTACGTCTGGGCCGACGAGCCGCGCGCCACGGCGGCCGCGGTCGTCACCGGCACCAAGATCGAGACGCTGCGCGAGATCGCGCGGCAGCTCGGCCAGCAGTACTGGGATGCGCGCAAGGAGTTCTCCTTCGGCGTGCCGACGGGGACGATGGCCGAGTGCATCGAGCGGGCGCTGAAGCTCGACACCAAGCCCGTCGTGATTTCCGATTCCGGCGACAACCCGACCGGCGGCGGCACCGGCGACCGGGCCGACGCGCTCGCCGAGCTGCTGCGCATGAAGGCGACGAGCGCGGTGGTGGCGGGCATCGCCGATCGGCCCGCCACAGAGGCATGCTACAAGGCCGGGGTGGGGCAGACGCTGCCTCTGAAGATCGGGGGAACGCTCGACCCGGCGAGCAGCAAGCCGATCGACGTGACCGCGAAGGTGCTCTTCCTGGCGAAGACCCCGCGGCTGCCCGAGCGCCAGGCAGTGGTGCAAATCGAGGGGGTGACGCTGGTGCTGACCGCGCGCCGGCGGCCCTTCCACCTTCCGACCGACTTCACCTCGCTCGGCCTCGAGCCCACCTCGTTCAAGATCGTCGTCGTGAAGGCGGGCTATTTGGTGCCCGAGATTGCCGCGTTCGCGAATCCGAACCTGATGGCGCTGACCGACGGCTCGGTGAACCAGGACATCGAGAACCTGGAGAGCCGCCACCGCGTGCCGACTTATCCCTTCGTCCAGGACCTGCAGTGGGAGCCGGTCACGATCGTCGGCGCGCGTTCGAAACGGTGAACCAGCGCCCACTCCTCAGGCAACGTCACGGTCGACGCAGAGACACGGAGGCGCGGAGACGGACGCAGAGATCTCTGAACATTTCAGAGATCTCTGCGCCCTCTACGCCTCTGCGTTGAACGTCCACGTCCTTGCTCAAACCAAGTGAGCGCCGGGGCCTCTAGATCCTGACGACGCGCTCGGCGCCGGTCAGCGTGGCCGCGATCTCCCGCATG
>DAOPQX010000249.1:0-5421 GCA_035348395.1 Vicinamibacterales bacterium
CTGGCGCTATACGGCCTCGCCGACGACACCTTCGAGCAGTTCGTTCCCTGCGTGGAGCGCGTCACCGCGGAAGAGGTCATCGCCGCGGCAGGCCGCCTCGATCTCCGGCGGATGGTCGTTGCCGTCGTCGGCGACCGCGAGCAGGTGCTCCCCGGCCTCGAGGCCCTCGGCCTCGGCGAACCCCAGGTGCTCGAGCCGCCAGACTGAGCGCGGCAGGACGTGCGAGCCTTCCCCGTCCCAAATCAGGGCGCCAGGCCCGGCTGCTGCGGTTCGCCCGGGATGTCGGGGCGCGGCAGAGGCGGGACGTCGGGCGGCGGCACCGGCCGTGGATCGGGCGGCGGCTTGTCCACGATGTCAGGCGGCTTCGGTCCCGGTGGCGTCGGGCTGGGCGCTGGTTGCTCGATCATGATCCCCCGCGGCTGCAACGCGGGTGCCGGTTCCCGTTGGTAGAATCCTCGACGATGCTCGCACGGTTCTTCTCCCGCTGGGAACGACGGCTGTACGAGCGGACGACGGGGCGCCGGGTGAGGCCGTTCGAGTGGGGCCTCGACTGGCTCGGCCTCGACCGTCCCGGCGATCGCCGCCCGGCCGCCGAAATCCTCGGGGAATGGGCGCTGGCGGCTCAGGCCTGCTCTACCGACTTCTTCGCAGCGCCGCCAACCGACGACTACCGATGGCAGGCCTCGGAGGGTCCCGAGGCCGGTACCGTCACGTTCCCGAGCGCCGTTCGCACCCCGCACCCCTGCAACGATCTCGTCAGTGGCCGGCTGTTCAGGGTGGAGCGGCGCGGCGACGGCCGGCAGGATCGCCGCCGCGCCGTTGTGGTGCTGCCGCAGTGGAACGCCGACTGGAACGGCCACGTCGGCCTCTGCCGGCTGCTGGCCCGGTTTGGCGTCAATGCCCTGCGGCTCAGCCTTCCCTACCACGACCGGCGCATGCCGCCCGAGCTCAGCCGCGCCGACTACATCGTCAGCTCCAACCTTGGCCAGACACTGCACGTCTGCCGGCAGGCGGTCGTGGACGCCCGGCGGGCGGTCGCCTGGCTCGAACGCGAGGGGTTCGAGCGGATCGGGATCCTCGGCACCAGCCTTGGCTCGTGCCTGGCCATGCTGACGACGGCGCACGAGCCGCGGATCCGCGCGCAGGCGCTGAACCACGTGTCGCTGTACTTCGCCGACGTGATCTGGGAAGGGCTTTCCACCGAGCACGTTCGAAGGGGGCTGGACGGGTACGTCACGCTCGATCGGCTCCGTGAGTGGTGGATGCCCATCTCGCCCGCCGCGTACGTGCGCCGCGTGAAGGGCACGCCGACGCTGCTGGTTTCGGCGCGCTACGACACGACCTTCCCGCTCCACTTGTCGATGGCGCTCGTCGAAGCGTGCCGACGCGAAGGCGTGGACTTCGAGCTGACGCTGCTGCCCTGTGGGCACTACACCACGGGCCTCGCTCCGTTCAAGTACCTGGATGGATGGGCGTTGGTGAAGTTCCTGAGGAAGCGGCTCTAGATGTAGGAGGGGCTACAGATATTTCAACAGGCCGCGGAGGGCCTCGTACATGACCGAGGCCAGCTGCCGCACCAGCGGGGAGATGTCGCCCTCGTTCACCGAGTTGGCGACCGTGACGGGGTCGGTGAGCATCAGCCAGATGGTGGCGACCGCCAGCAGGGCCGCCACGACGGCGACCGTGCCGAACAAGCTGAGGCTCATGCGGGCCAGGCCCATCTTTCTTGACCTCGCGGCTGTAGCTCTAGTCTAGCACCAACCTTCGCCACCAACGGGGCGCCGAAGGACGACGCGATACACATGTAAGACGCGCCGGAGAAGGGAGTGGTTCGCAAGCGTCGTACGCGCTCCGCCGGCGTCTCATTCGGCGCCTCATTCGAGCGCCCGCTCGCACCACGAGGCCACCTGGAGCAGCGCGGGCGTCGCATCCCGCCGTCCCACCAGCTGCAGCCCGACCGGAAGCCCTGGCCCCGCGATCCCGCACGGGAGCGAGATGGCCGGGTGGCCCGTCACGTCGAAGAGCTGCGTCAGGCGCAGCATCAGCACTCGAACGGGGACCGATTCCCCCTCGAGCTGCATGCCGCCGCTACCGAGGGGAGGCGCCAGGATAGGCAGCGTCGGAAGCGCCAGCGCCTCGCATCCCTGGAGCGCCGCGTCCACCGCGTCGCGAAGCACCAGGGCATCGCGCCGTGCGTTCACGTAGTCCACCGCGCTGACGTCGCGGCCCATTTCGAGCCGGCTTCTGACGGCGGGCGTATACCAGCCCGGCTCGCGCTCGAGCGTCGCGGCGTGGTACGCGGTCGCCTCCGGCAGCTGGATACGCAAGTAGGTGGCTGGCGTGCGAGCGGCCTCCGCCACCTCGCGCCGTTCGATTCCAGCGCCCGCATCGGCGAGCCGCCGGACGGCTGCGTCGAACGACGTCCGGACAGCCGGCTCGAGCAGTTCGGTGAAGTAGCCGCCGAGGACGCCAAGCCGCGGAGGCCGCGTCGCGATCGCGTGTTTCGCCGCCGGAAGGAGCCGGGGCGCTCCCCGCATGGCGTCGTAGAGCAGCCACGCGTCGCCCACCGATCGGGTAATCGGGCCAACGTGGTCCAGTGACCAACTGAGTGGCACGACCCCCTCGCACGACAGTTCGCCGAGGGTGGGCTTCAGGCCGACGCACCCGCACGCGGCCGCCGGGATCCGTATCGACCCGCCCGTGTCGGTCCCAATCGAGCCGTACCCCAGGCCGTCTGCCACGGCCGCCGCCGATCCGCCGCTCGATCCGCCTGGCGACCTCGCAAGGTCGTGGGGGTTCCGGACGGGCCCGTAGGCCGAGTCCTCGCTGGTGGTCCCGAAGGCGAACTCGTGCAGGTTGGTCTTCCCGAGGAACACGGCGCCCGCTTCGCGGAGCCGCGACACGACGACCGCGTCCCGGTGGGCCAGGTTGTCCCTCAGCACGCGCGAGGCGGCGGTGGTCGCGACGCCGGCGAGGTCGATCAGGTCCTTCAGGGAGATTGGGATGCCGTGGAGCGGTCCCCTCGGTCCCCGGGCGGCGATCTCGCGATCGGCCTCGCGCGCCTGTTCGAGGGCGAGATCGGCCGTCACGGTGATGAACGCGTTGAGGGCCGGGTTGCGCTCGGCGATCCGGGAGAGCGCCGCCTCGGTCAACGCCACCGACGAGACGGCCCCCGCCGCAATCCTGGCGGCGGCCGAGAGGATGGTTTCGCTGGGTTGGAACGGCATGGCACTTCTGGAAGGGCGCCCGGGCTTGGTGCGCGACAGGGGGGATTGTAAGCTGGTTGCCTGTGCGGCACACGAAGATCGTCGCCACCATCGGTCCCGCCTCCGACACCGACGCGGCGCTCGACGCCCTGATCGCCGCCGGCGTGGACGTCGTCAGGCTCAACTTCTCGCACGGCACCCGCGAGGGGCACCGGGTCGTGTTCGGCCGCGTGCGAGCGGCCGCCGAGCGGGCCGGCCGCCACGTCGCGGTGCTGCAAGACCTGTCGGGGCCGAAGATCCGCATCGGGGAACTGGAGGGTGGGCAGCCTCTCCAACTCCGCGCGGGCGACGAGCTGACCATCGCGACCGGCGACCGCGCGGGCGGCCCCGGCGTCGTCTACACCTCCTTCACGGGGCTGGCACCGAGCGTCCGTCCCGGCGATCGCCTTCTCCTGGACGACGGGCGGATCGAGCTGCAGGTGATGGCCGGCGACGGCGAGTCGATCCGGGCGGTGACCGTGCACGGCGGGCTCCTCGGGCCGCACAAGGGGATCAACGCGCCCGGCGTCGCCCTGGCCGCCTCGGCACTTACCGCGAAGGATGCCGAGGACCTGCGCCTGGGGCTCGCGCTCGGCGTCGACCTGGTGGCGTTGAGCTTCGTGCAGACGCGGGACGACCTCGAGCGGACCAGGGCGGTGATGCGCGAGGCGGGCCGGTCCGGGGTGCCGCTGGTGGCGAAGATCGAGCGGCCGCAGGCGGCCGAACGCCTTCCCGAGCTGCTCGAGGCGTGCGACGGGATCATGATCGCGCGCGGCGACCTCGGGCTCGAGGTGCCGCTCGAGCGGGTGCCGCGCATCCAGCGCGAGGCGACGCTGGCGGCACGGGCGCGCGGCATCCCGGTGATCCTCGCGACCGAGGTGCTCGACTCGATGCGCGTGCAGCCGCGCCCGACCCGTGCCGAGGTGAGCGACGCGGCCAACGCGGTGCAGGACGGCGTGGACGCGATCATGCTGTCGGGGGAGACGGCGATCGGGGTGGACCCGCCGCACGTGGTGCGGACGCTGAACGCGATCATCGAGGACGCCGAGAAGGGACCGCCGCCGGCCGCGGTGCCCGAGGGGGTGGAGGATCGCGAAGGGCACGCCGGCGCGCTGGTCGCCGCGGCGCTGACGCTCGCCTGCCGGGGGCACGCCGAGGCGATCGTGGCGGTGACGCGCAGCGGGCGGACGGCACGGCTGCTCTCGGCGCTGCGCCCCGAGGCGCGGGTCCACGCGATCGCGCCCACCCCGGAGGTCGCGCGCCGCCTCGCGCTGCTGTGGGGCGTGCGGCCGCAGGTGATGGACCTGGGCGGCGGGCTGCTCCCGCTGGCGGCGCTGGCCTCGCGACTGCGGGCGGAGGGGGCCCTTCCGCCCGGCGCGACGGTGGTGCTGGTGAGCGTGAACCCCGATCTCGGGCGTGGCGACGCGAACTTCCTGCAGCTGCTACAGGTCCCGAGTACACTGACGCCGTGAACGACTCGATGACCGCCGTCACACCGGCCATTCTCGCGGGCGCCGCGGTCGCCGCCTTCCTGCTGGCGTCGCTGGTCGTCGGCCTGGGGCGGCGCTTCATCAACCGGGCGTTCGCCCGCCTCGACGTGTCAGCAGACGACGGGCGGGCCGCGCTGCGGGCGCGGGCGCGCCAGCTGGTGACCGCGCTGGCTGTCGTGGCGTTCGGGATCGCGGGGGTAGCGACGCTCGCGTTCGTGCTGTCGCTCCTGCGCGTCGAGGTGCCCGACTGGACGCCGCGCCAGGTGCTCGCCTGGACTCTCTCGCACGGCCTGCGCGCGCTCATCGTCCTGGTGCTCGCCTACGTGGCGCTGCGTGCCTCGAGCGTCGCGATCGAACGCTTCAAGGTGCGGCTCTCCGGCGATCCGGCCGTCGCCGGCAGCCCCGAGCGGCTTCGCCGCGCCGCCACCCTCAGCAGCATCGTCTCGAGCCTGGTCACCGCGACAATCATCTTCCTCGCGGGGCTGATGGTGCTCCGCGAACTGTCGATCGACGTCGTACCCCTGCTGACCGGCGCGGGGATCGCGGGGCTGGCGATCGGGTTCGGCGCGCAGAACCTGGTGCGCGACGTGATCTCGGGGTTCTTCATGATCCTTGAGAATCAGGTGGGCGTGGGTGACGTGGCCCGGATCCAGAACGTGACCGGCGTGGTGGAGGAGATCAAGCTG
>DAOPQX010000250.1:0-5330 GCA_035348395.1 Vicinamibacterales bacterium
CGTTCGTCTACGTCGCGCTCGTCTCGATGGTGTTGGTCGCTGTGGGGTTGGCAGCCCAGGCCGGGCGTTCCGGCCAGGGCGTTGTGCGCGTCGAGATCACGTACGGCAAGGCGTTGAAGGATGGTCCGCTCGATGGCCGGCTGCTCGTCATGCTCTCGACCGACCCCGGTGCCGAGCCCCGCTTTCAGATCAACGACAGCCCCGGCACCCAGGTGATCGCGGGCATCGACGTGGACGGCTGGCGGCCTGGCCAGCCGGCGGTGGTGGACGGCCGCGCGGTGGCTTACCCGCTGCAAAGCCTGGACGAGATTCCGCCCGGCACGTACACCGTGCAGGCGCTGCTGCAGGTGTACGAGACGTTCCATCGCGCCGACGGCAAGGTGGTGAAGCTGCCGATGGACCACGGCGAGGGACGGCAGTGGAACCGGGCGCCGGGGAACCTGTACAGCACTCCGCAGACGATCCGTGTGACGCCTGGCGGCGTGGTGCGGATCTCGCTCGACCAGGTCATCCCGCCAGTCCCCGACCCGCCCGAGACCAAGTACATCAAGCACGTGCGGATCCAGAGCGAGAAGCTCACCAAGTTCTGGGGCCGGCCCATGTTCCTGGGGGCGCACGTGCTGCTGCCCGCTGGCTTCGACGACCACCCCGGCGCCCGCTATCCGCTGGTCATCGACCACGGCCACTTTCCGTACACCTTTGAGGGCTTCCGGGAGGAGCCGCCCGATCCCGATCTGAAGCCGGTGTACTCCGAGCGCTTCCACTGGGAGGGGTACAACCGCACCGAGCAGGAGCAGGCCCACCAGCTCTACAAGGACTGGACCTCGCCGGGCTTCCCGCGCTTCCTGCTGATCCAGATCCAGCACGCCAACCCGTACTACGACGACTCGTACGCGGTGAATTCCGCGAACCTCGGGCCGTACGGCGACGCGATCAACGAGGAGCTGATCCCGCACATCGAGCAGAAGTTCCGCGGCCTCGGCCAGGGTTGGGCGCGGTTCATGTACGGCGGGTCCACGGGCGGGTGGGAAGCCCTCGGCGTGCAGATCCTGTACCCTGACTTCTACAACGGCTGCTTTGCCGCCTGCCCCGACCCCATCGACTTCCGCCAGTACACCGTCGTCAACATCTACGAGGACGCGAACGCGTTCTTCGTCGAGGGCCCATGGCGGCGGATCCCGCGTCCCGGCAGCCGCAACTACCTCGGGCACGTCAGTACGACCATCGAGGCGATGAACCGCCTCGAGCTGGTGCTGGGCGAGAAGGGGCGCTCGGGCGGGCAGTGGGACATCTGGCAGGCCGTCTACTCGCCGGCCGGCGCCGACGGCTACCCGAAGCCGATCTTCGACAAGCGGACCGGCAAGATCGACCGGGAGGTCGCGGCGTATTGGAAGGAGCACTACGACCTCGGGCACATCCTGCGCCGCGACTGGGCGACGCTCGGCCCGAAGCTGCGGGGGAAGATCCACATCTACGTGGGCGAGGCCGACAACTACTTCCTCAACAACGCGGTTTATCTCGTCGAGGAGTTCCTGAAGAGCACCACGGACCCGCACTACGACGGCGAGGTGGACTACGGGGCGAGGGCCGAGCACTGCTGGAACGGCGACCACACGCGGCCGAACGCGATCGCGCGCCTTCGCTACCCGCAGATGTTCGCGCCGAAGATCCTGGAGCGGATTCTGAAGACGGCGCCCCAGGGCGCCGATGTGACGAGTTGGAGGTACTGACAGACTTCGTGGACGGGCCGGCGTCAGCGGTCCAAGTGCATCAGCCGAAGGTCCGCGCGCCGGAACGCTTCGGTCAGCAGCGGGCGGTCGAGGGGACGGCTCGCGCGGGCGCACGCCGCGGCCGCTTCCTCCCGCAGCACCGCGAGCGCCCGCTCCACCGAGCCCAGCACGGCCTGCAGCCCGTCCCCCAGGTAGGCGACCCAGTTGGCGAACGCCTTTGCGGCCAGGTAGCGCCCGACCGCCGGGTCGTGGCCGCCCCAGTCGGACGCCGCGGGAGGATCCACGACGGGCGATCGGCTTGACGCACGGGCGCGGGCCACGACCCACGATTCGAGCGGCCCCGCTCCGGGCGTCCATCCAGCGATCTCGCGCGTCATCGCCGCCGCGCGTGCAAGGGCCGCATCGGCGCCACCCTCCGCGGCCGCGAGCATCTCGACCACAGCGCGCTCCCACAGGCGGTACGCCGCCACCCCTGCCAGAACACCCGGCCTGAGCAAGGGGGGCCAGGCCCCTCGTGCATCGAGCCCTTCAGGCTCGATGCCCTCGAGCAGGCGCGGCGCCTCGACGATTCCAGGCTGACCGGCCGGGCAGCCGGTCGCACCGGGGTCGAAGAGCATGCCGGCGACCGTGGGGCAGAAGTGCGAGAGAGAGATCGCGATGCGGTCGTCTTCGATCAAGAGCCGGCGTGGAAAGTGGGCGCACGAGATCGGAAGGGCATCCAGCCCCAGGCGTGCGTGGATGCGGCACAGCCGTGCGTCGCGGTCGTAGAAGCCGCACGCGCCCGACGAGTCCTTCGGGAGGAAATTTCCCGCGGGGACGAGCCGTTGGGCCGACCCGGCCCGGATGAGGGCCGCCCGTCCCTCGTCCACGGGGATCGGCCACCCGGCCGTGCAGCACGCCCCCGAGTGGCGGCACCGGTAGCCGGCCTGGAACGAGAGGGCGCAGGGGGCGGGGAAGAACATGAATTGCAGCGAATGCAGAATGCAGAGCGAAAAGGGACAAGGTCAACGGGAACGGCCACCGGCAAAAAGAAGGGAACGCCGTAAGCGTGGCCGGCCTGGCGTCGTAGATGATACTGTCCCCGGGTTCGGGATTGGTGTGCCTTGTCGCTGCTGAGCTCTTACATGCCATCACACCTGCGTTACGCCGCGTTGCTGGTCGTCCTGCCCCTCTTGCAGTCCTGCTCGACCCCGGGCGCCGCCGGGGACGCCGCCCGGGGGCCGGGCGGCAGCGGCCGCGGAGGTGGAGACGCGGTTCCCGTCCTCACCGCGCGGGTCGAGCAGAAGTCGATGCCCGTGACCCTGCCGGCCGTGGGGACGGTCGAGGCCGTGTCGAGCGTGGATGTTCGCGCCCAGGTCACCGGGCAACTGAGCGCGATCCACTTCACCGAGGGGCAGGACGTCAAGAAGGGCCAGCCGCTGTTCAGCCTCGATCCCCGGCCGTTCCAGGCGGCGCTGAAGCAGGCCGAGGCCGTTCTCGCGCGGGACGCGGCGACCTTGCGGAACACCGAGGCGCAGGAGGAGCGGATTGCCAGCCTGTTCCAGCGCGGCCTGATCCCCCGCGATCAGTTCGAGAGCCAGCAGGCCAGCAAGGCCGCGCAGGAAGCAGTCGTGGCCGCCGACAGGGCGGCGGTCGAGAACGCCCGGCTGAACCTGGAGTACACGGAGATCGTTGCGCCCATCTCGGGGCGCACCGGCGCGCTCGGCGTCCACGTCGGCGACCTGGTCCGCGCTAACGACGCCGGAGCGCTCGTGGTGATCAACCAGTTGACCCCGGCCTACGTCAGCTTCTCGGTGCCGGGCCGGCACCTGGCCGACATCCGCCGCTTCCAGGCGAGCAGGCCGCTCGCGGTGACGGCGAGCCCGAACGGCGACGCTTCGGGCCCCGTCGAGCGCGGCGTCGTCAGCTTCATCGACAACGCGGTCGATCCCACCACCGGGACGATCCGGCTCAAGGCCACCTTCCAGAACGCCGTGCGGCAGCTGTGGCCGGGGGCCTTCGTCCGCGTGACGCTGGACCTCACGACCGACCCCGCCGCGCTCGTCGTGCCGGCGCCCGCCGTGCAGGTCTCCCAGAACGGCCAGTACGTCTACGTCGTCAAGCCCGACCAGACGGTGGAGATGCGCACCATCGAGCTGGCACGCCAGCAGGGCGACGAGGCGGTGATCGCGTCGGGCCTGGCCGCCGGCGAGGTGGTGGTCACCGACGGGCAGCTCAGGCTCACGCCCGGGGCGAAGGTGTCGGAGCGGCGCGGCGGCGAGCGGTAGGGACGGGAGCCAGCCATGAACATCTCCGAGCCATTCATCCGCCGGCCCGTCGCCACCACGCTGCTGGTGCTCTCGATCCTGATCTTCGGGGCGATGGGCTACGGCTTGCTGCCGGTCAACGACCTGCCGACGGTCGATTTTCCAACGCTTCAGGTCAACGCGAACCTCCCCGGGGCCAGCCCCGAGACGATGGCCGCGTCGGTGGCGACGCCGCTCGAGAAGCAGTTCTCGACCATCGCGGGGATCAGCTCGATCAGCTCCACCAACACGCTGGGCAGCACCAGCATCACGCTGCAGTTCGACCTGACCCGATCGATCGACGCGGCGGCGCAGGACGTGCAGTCGATGATCGCCCGGGCGCAGCGCCAGCTCCCGCCCGGGATGCCGACGCCGCCGTCGTACCGCAAGGTGAACCCCGCCGACTCGCCGGTGCTGTTCCTCACGCTCAGCTCGGCGACGCTGCCGCTGTCGCAGCTCGACCGCTACGCGCAGAACCTGCTCGCGCAGCGCCTGTCGATGGTGAGCGGGGTGGCGCAGGTGATGATCTTCGGGTCGCAGAAGTTCGCGGTGCGCGTGGACGTCGACCCGATGCAGCTCGCCTCCCGGCAGATCGGCATCGACCAGGTGGCCTCGGCGATCGCCGCCGCGAACTCGAACCGCCCCACCGGCACGCTCTACGGCCCCGACCGCAACTTCGTCGTCCAGGCGTCGGGCCAGCTGCTCGAGGCCGCCGGCTACGAGCCGATCGTCGTGGCGTGGCGCAACGGGAGCCCGGTCCGGCTGAACGAGGTGGCGCACGTCTACGCCGGCGTCGAGGACGAGCGGAACGCGGGATGGTACAACGGCACGCGCAGCGTCTACCTGGCCGTGCAGCGGCAGCCGGGCACCAACACGGTGCAGGTGGTGGACCGCATCAAGGCGCTGCTGCCCCGGCTGCAGGAGCAGCTGCCCGCCTCGGTGGAGCTGAACATCCGCAGCGACCGGGCGCAGCCGATCCGCGAGTCGGTGCACGACGTGAAGTTCACGCTCGTGCTCACCGTCTGCCTGGTCGTGCTGGTCATCTTCCTGTTCCTGCGGAACACGTCGGCGACGATCATCCCGAGCCTCGCGCTGCCGTTCTCGATCGTCGGCACCTTCGCCGTCATGTACCTGCTCGACTACAGCCTCGACAACCTGTCGCTGATGGCGCTCACCCTCGCGGTCGGCTTCGTCGTGGACGACGCCATCGTGATGCTGGAGAACGTCGTCCGGCACATGGAGATGGGGAAACCCAGGCTGCAGGCGGCGCTCGACGGGTCGAAGGAGGTTGCCTTCACCATCGTCTCGATGACGC
>DAOPQX010000251.1:0-5317 GCA_035348395.1 Vicinamibacterales bacterium
CGCGCGAGGCCGACGTGGTGCTGTCGCCCGCCGACGGCCGCGTCGTCATCGCCGGCGACCCGCAGCCGGGCCTGCCCCCGCCGGGAGCGTGGCGCCAGGTGAGCATCTTCCTGTCGCCGCTCGACGTGCACGTCAACCGGATGCCGGTTGCGGGCCGCGTCTCGCGCATCGAGTACCGGCCGGGCCGCTACCGCGCGGCGTACGACGAGGCGGCCGGTGCCGAGAACGAGCGCAACGAGATCTGGATCGATCGCGACGGCGGGCCGGTCGTGTTCCGCCAGATCACCGGGGTCCTGGTGCGCCGCGTGGTGTGCCGGGCGCGCGTGGGCGACGTGGTGGCCGCCGGCGACCGGTTCGGCGTGATGAAGTTCGGGTCGCGGATCGACCTCTTCCTGCCGGCCTCGGCGCGGCTGCTCGTGTCGCCCGGCGACCGGGTGCGAGCCGGTGAGACCGTCGTCGCCCGGCTGGCCTGACAGACCATGCAACTCGAGCTGGCCCGCGATCACCGCCCCCGGCCTCCGCACCCGCTGAAGCGGCGGACCGCGGAACAGCGGCGCCGCTTCCGCCGCGGTGTGTACCTGCTCCCGAGCGTCTTCACGCTCGGCAACATGTTCTGCGGCTACATCTGCATCGTCTACAGCATCCGGGGCGACTTCGAGACGGCGGCGCCGTTCATCGCCTTCTCGGTCGTGCTCGACATGCTCGACGGCCGGATCGCGCGGCTGACCGGCAGCACGAGCGCCTTCGGCCTCGAGTTCGACTCGCTGGCTGACGTCGTGTCGTTCGGCGTGGCGCCTGCCATCCTGACGGTGTCGTGGGGATTGACGCCGCTCGGGCGGCTGGGGTGGGCGGCGGGGTTCATCTTCGTGACGGCCGGGGCGATTCGGCTGGCGCGCTTCAACATCCAGGCGAGCACCGACAAGCGGCACTTCGTGGGGATGCCGATCCCCGCGGCGGCGGCGGTGCCGGCCTCGACCGTCTACGTGTACCCGGCCGGGCTGCAGGACGTCGGCGCCGCGCTGCCTGCGCTGGCCCTGATGATCGTCCCCGCGGTCCTGATGGTGAGCACCATCCGCTTCCGCAGCTTCAAGTCGATCGACCTGCGGTGGCGGCGCTCGTCCCGGGTCTTGCTGCTGCTGGCGCTGTTCCTGATGGCGATCGCCACGCACCCGCGGTGGACGCTGCTCGCCCTGGCCTACACCTACCTGCTGTCCGCGTTCGTCGCGATGGCGGCGGCCCGGCTTCGCCGCCGGGCGGCGCCCGCGGGCGCACCGATCAGTCCGCCTCCTCCGCCCGAGCCGCCACCGGCAGGGTGATCGTCACCCGCGTGCCGACGTTCCGCTCGCTCGCGACCTGGATGGTCCCGCCGTTCAGCTCGACGTTCCTCCGCGCGATCGAAAGGCCGAGGCCGGTGCCGACCGCCTTGGTGGAGAAGTAGGGCTCGAAGAGGCGGCCGAGCGCCTCCTCGTCCATCCCCACGCCGTTGTCCTGCACGACCAGCTCCACCGCCCCGTCTGCAACGCGGGCGGCGTGAATGGCCAGGCGGCCACCGCCGGGCATCGCGTGCAGCGCGTTGTCGATCACGTTTGTGAGGGCGCGCCCGATGAGCGTGCGGTCGATCTCGAGGGCGGGGAGGGACGCGGGGACTTCGACCGCGAACTCGATGCGATCGCCGCCGCTGCGGTACGGCCGCACGACCTCGTCCACCAGGTCGGCCAGCACCGTGGGCGCCAGGCGCGCGGTGGGGGACGAGGCGAAGCTCGAGAACTCGGACGCGATCTGCCGCAGCAGCCGCACCTGCGACAGAATCGAATCCACGCAGCCGTCGAGCACGGGCTCGAGCGGCCTGCCCCGATCCGCGTGCACGCGGCGGAGGTGCTCTGCCGAGAGCTGGATCGGGGTCAGCGGGTTCTTGATCTCGTGCGCGACCTGGCGCGCCATCTCGGCCCAGGCCTCGAGGCGGTGCGTCCGCTCGAGTTCGACGCGCTGCCGGCGCAGCTCGGCCGACATCGTGTTGAACGCCTCGACCAGGCGCTTCAGCTCGTCGGAGGCGCTGGTGGCGATCCGCACGTCGAAGTCGCCCCGCGACAGCCGCTCGGTCGCCCTCGTGAGCCGGCTGACGGGGTCGGCGATCCGCTCGGCGAGCGGGTATCCGAACGCGGCGCCCACCAGGATGAAGAGCAGCGCGGCCAGCACGATCCGCCGGTTCAGCTCCTCGATCTCGCGCTCGATCTCCTGCTGGCGGAGCGCGAGCGGCACGGTCAGCAGCGCGTCGGGGCCGACCGCCCGAACCGGCGCGCCGGCCACCATGAAACGGAACTCGCCGGCCTGCTCCTCGGTGATCACCGTGGGCAGGCGATCGAGCAGGATCGCCCGGTACACATCGGCGGGAGTGCGCGTGGACAGCAGGCCCGACGCGAACAGGTCCCGCTCGCTGCTGGCGATGAGCCGAGGCCCCCGGTACAGGTTGACGTCCTGTCCCACCACCCGGCTGAGCGACACGAGCGCGTCGTCGTTGAGCGCGGCCAGCACGTCGGCCTCGCCGCGGACGGCCGACAGCTCCTCGATCATCTGCCGCGTGATGGCCGTCGTGTTCTGCGCGGCCGCCTCGACATCGCGGCGCAGCTGGTCGCCGATATAGACGCGCGTCACCAGGGCGAGGGTGACGACCGGGATGATCGACGCGCCAACGAACGCCAGGAACAGCTTCCGGTAGAAGCTCTCGCGGATCTCGCGCCACAGCCCCAGTCCCGAAGTCGCCCGCCGCAGGCCGAGCACGCGGAACAGCCGGCCGCCGACGAGCAGCACGGCGTAGACGAGGCCGACCAGCGTGCTCAGCTCAGCCAGGTTGATCAGGTGCCCGATCGGCGTGAGGAGCGGGTAGCCGAGCGCGTAGATCGCGCGCCGGTCGTTCTGGAAGTACACGCGGTCGGTGCGGTCCTCCATCTGGACGCGCGCCCAGAAGGGCTCTCGGCCCGAGGCGATCCGTTCGAAGGTGCGATCGTCGAGCGGCCACGCGCGGGCGCCCGAAAGGTAGATCGCGCTTCGGCTCCAGCCGTAGACGACGTACTCGATCTCGCGGCCGGGCGCCGCCTCGCGCGGCAGCAGGGCGCCGCCGCGCAGCAGCTCGAAGTACGGGTCCTGGGACGACAGGAACGACAGCGTGCTGTCGTCGAGGATCCCGTGGATGACGATGGTGCCGAGAATGCCGTCCTCGCCGCAGATGTTGCGTCCGGCATGGAGCAGCTGCCGCTCCTGCGCGCCGAACGGGCTGCTCTCGCCGAAGGTGCGCCACTCGCATCCCTCCTCGCGCCAGCGCTGGCGGCTCGCGTCCTCGGGGAGGTTGAGGGCGAACCGGCTCACCAGCCACTGCCCGCCGTTGTACAGCTCGACGGCCGACGATACGCGGTGGCGCTCGAGCGCCGTCCCCTGCCAGACCAGGAAGGCGCTGTCGGGCGGGATGGGGCTCCCGGGCGGAGGCGCCTCGACCGACACCACCGAGCGGAGGACGTCGTCGCGCCGGTCGATCTCCTGCTGCGCGGTCTGCACGCGCCGCTGCAGGTTCTCGAGCTGGTGCACCACCTCGGGGGCGTACCGGCCCTCGATGACGCGCCGCTTCGCCACGTCCTCGAAGAACACGAGCGACGGGTAGAAGAGCAGCGACGGCAGGAGCAGCGCGACGAACATCGCCGCCAGGCGGTACCCCTGCGAGGCGTGGCGGAGCCGCGTGAGGCCGCGCGGGGCATGGAACGCGGCGGCGGCCAGCCCCGCCGACGCGAGCAGCGCCCCCGACCGGGGCAGCCCCGAAGTGCCGCCCCACCAGGCCCACCCCAGCACGACCGGCGCGCCCCAGGCGAGCGCGAGCAGCGCCACCGCCCTTGGCTCGGCGCCCACCAGCCAGAAGGCAAGCGCGCTGCGCAGGCCCAGCACGGCCGCCCAGGCGAACGCCGCGTGGAACAGCACCAGGCCCGCCCCGAGTGCCACCCGCCCGGCGTTCCACGGGTGGGGCGAGAAGTAGAGGATGTCGGTGCCCGACGAGGCGAAGGTGTCGCCCAGGAAGCGCTCGAACAGCGCGACGGCGGCCACCAGCGCGAGGCCGGCCACGGCCTGTGCGGCGACGAAGCGCGCCGCCGACGCGCCGCGCGGCAACGACGTCCGGCGCGAGCGCCGCCCGATGCGCCAGCGCTCGGCAGGGCCCGCGATCAGCGCGACCAACGCGATGGCCAGCAGCCCGGTGGCCAGGAAGTCGGCGGGGTGGCGGAACCACGCGCCGAGCGCGGCGGACTTGTAGATCGCCGGCGAGAACAGCCGCGAGCCCCCAGGCCCGCGGATGAGCCACAGCAGGCCGCGCGCAACGAGCAACAGTACCGCGACGGCAACCGTCGGAACGCAGTACTCGCCGCGTGTACGCGCGCGCTGTCGGCCGTCGAGCAGAGGGCCCGCCAGCAGCAGAACGGTCAGCGCGGCCGCCAGCCACGCCAGGTCCACCACCCCGCGCCGGTGGCGGGCGCGGGCCTCTGCGAGATCCTCGTATGCGACCGAGGCTTCGACCAGGGGCCGCCCGCCAGCGTCGTGGAGCAGGAAGGCATGGCGCCCGGAGGGTTGGTCGCGCGCAATCTCGGAGGCGGGCCGCAGCGCGACCGGCGCGAGCGGGGTCGGCATGGTGGGCGTCGAGCCGGCATGCCCGGGCATCCCGGACACGGTGCTGAGCAGCGCCTCGGCGGCGATTGTTCCGAGGAGCGGCCCCCCGCTCCCCGGTCCCGTCACCGGCGCGGTCGCCACCAGCCGCACGCCCACTGGCCCGCGCGACACGAAGAGGCTCGGCCCCCCGTTCAGGCGCTCGACGGGAACCTGGGAGGGGCGCCCCGCCCACGCGAGCGGACTGCCATCGGTGCCGTAGATCGTGACGGCGATGGTTCGCGCGTCGGGGTCGGAGGTCAGCTCGTCGGCGCGGCCGAACAGCGGGCGCAGGTCGCGCTCGTCGGCCGGGTGCGCGAGCGAGGGTCGCGCCGCCTCCGCGAGGTCGCTCGCGGCTCCGCGCAACGCGTGCGACACCCGATCGAGCTGCGCGCGGACGCTGCCCTCCACGCGCCGCGCGGCGGCCCGATCGTTGGGTCCCAAACGGACGCGTTCCACGGCCCACCCGCCGATGACGACGAGGAGGGTCGCCGCAAGGCCGGCCACGAGGATGGCGATCAGTGATTGTCGGCGAGAAGCGAGCCGCATGCCTTGGCGTCAGCATACGACAAAACTGACACCCGCCGTGCTGAAGGTGGAGAGACTGACGCCCGTCGTGCTGAAGGTGGAGAGACTGACG
>DAOPQX010000252.1:0-5305 GCA_035348395.1 Vicinamibacterales bacterium
CCCGACGAGATCTGAGATGCCCGCCGCCGCCCCCCCAACCGACGTGCTCTCGGAGGTGCGCACCCGGTTCGGCGAGGCCGGCCTGGTCGAGGAGGCCGCCCTCGACAACGTGCCGACCGTCTGGGTGCCGCCAGCATCGGCCGCGGAGGTGCTCGGGTTCCTGAAGCGCGACGTCCACCAGCCCTACCGTATGCTCTTCGACCTGACGGCGATCGACGAGCGCGTCCGCCGCGAGCGGAACAGTCTGCCGGCGAGCGACCTCACGGTGGTCTACACCCTGTTCTCGTACGAGCGGAACGAATACGTGCGCGTCAAGGCGGCGCTGCCCGAGTCGCGGCCGTCGCTCCCGTCGATCGCGCGTCTCTGGCCCTCGGCAAACTGGTACGAGCGCGAGACGTACGACATGTTCGGGGTCACCTTCGAGGGACATCCCCACCTCGCGCGCATCCTGATGCCGCCCACGTGGGAGGGCTACCCGCTCCGGAAGGACCACCCGGCTCGCGCGACCGAGATGGGCCCCTACGAGCTGCCGACCGAGAAACGGTTCGCCGAGCTCGAGGCGCTTCGCTTCGATCCGGCCGCCTGGGGCATGGAGGAGAGGCGCGACGGGGTCGACTTCCTGTTCCTCAACCTCGGACCGCAGCATCCCGGCACCCACGGGGTCTTCCGGATCCTCCTCCAACTCGACGGCGAGGAGATCGTGGACTGCGTCCCCGACATCGGCTACCACCACCGGGCCGCCGAGAAGATGGGCGAGCGCCAGACCTGGCACACCTACATCCCCTACACCGACCGGGTGGACTACCTGGGCGGCGTAGTGAACAACCTCGCCTACCTCACCGCGGTGGAGCGCCTCGCGGGGATCGAGGCGCCGCCGCGCGCGCAGGTGGTGCGCGTCATGATGTCGGAGCTGTTTCGCATCATGAGCCACCTCGTCTGGTACGGCACCTTCGCCCAGGACGTCGGCCAGATGTCGCCGGTCTTCTACACCTTCAACGACCGCGAGCGCGGCTACGCGATCATCGAGGCGGTGACCGGCTTCCGCATGCACCCCGCCTGGTTCCGCATCGGCGGTCTGGCCGCCGACCTGCCGCGGGGATGGGAGCGCCTGTTCCGCGAGTTCCTGTCGGGCTTCTCGCGCAACCTGGCCGAGTACAACCGCGAGATCATCCGGAACGAGATCTTCCAGGCGCGTACGCGCGGCATCGGCGGCTGCTCTGCAGACGAGGCGATCGAGTGGGGGATGACGGGGCCGAACCTGCGGGCCTGCGGCTTCGAGTGGGACTTGCGCAAGCGGCAGCCGTACTCCGGCTACGAGCAGTTCGAGTTCGACGTCCCCACCGGCACGACCGGCGACTGCTTCGATCGGGCGGTCGTCCGCATCGAGGAGATGCGCCAGAGCGTGCGGATCATCGAGCAGTGCGTCGCGCACATGCCCGAGGGGCCGATCAAGGCCGACCACCCGCTCACGACGCCGCCGCCCAAGGACCGCACGCTGCACGACATCGAGACGCTCATCGCCCACTTCCTGCACGTGAGCTGGGGCCCCGTCATGCCGCCCGGCGAGGTGCTGGGAGTGATCGAGGGGACCAAGGGCAGCTACGGGTACCACCTGGTCAGCGACGGCGGCACCCAGTCGTACCGGACCCGGATCCGCACGGCGTCGTTCCCGCACATGCAGATGCTCCCGCTGCTGTCGCGGGGCCTGCTCGTGCCCGACCTGCTGGCGATCCTCGGGAGCCTGGACTACGTCCTGTCGGACGTCGATCGATGACGAGATGCTGAGCCCTGACGAACGGCGCGAGATCGAGAAGGAGCTGTCCCGCTACCCCACCAGGCAGGCGGTCTGCATCGACGCGATGCGCATCGTCCAGCGCCACCGCGGGTGGGTCTCCGACGAGAGCCTGGCCGACATCGCCGAGCTGCTCGGGATGTCGCGCCACGAGCTCGACTCGGTGGCGACCTTCTACAACCTGATCTTCCGCAAGAAGGTCGGCCGCCACGTGATCTTCGTGTGCGACAGCGTCAGCTGCTGGGTGATGGGCTACGAACGGCTGTACCGCGCGCTCTCCGAGCGCCTGGGCATCGCCTTCGGCGAGACGACGCCGGACGGCCGTTTCACGCTGCTGCCGATCGTCTGTCTCGGGGCGTGCGACCGCGCGCCGGCCATGATGGTGGACGGCACCCTGCACGGCAACCTCGACCCCGATCGGATCGACCCGATCCTCGAGCGCTACGAGTAGACCATGGAGCGACCGCTGACCGCGCGCGTCCGGGCCGACGGCGAGGCCGTCACCCTCGCCGAGTACGAGCGGGCGGGCGGCTACCGCGGACTGCGCCGCGCGCTGCAGGAGTCGCCGGCCGACATTGGAGCGACGGTGCGCGAGGCGAACCTGCGCGGCCGCGGCGGGGCCGGGTTCAACACGGGCCTGAAGTGGAGCTTCGTTCCCCTGGGCCCCGACGCCCCGCACCCCAAGTACGTCGTCTGCAACGCGGACGAGATGGAACCGGGAACCTTCAAGGACCGTCTGCTGCTCGAGGCCGACCCGCACCAGCTGATCGAGGGGCTTGCCATCGCGGCGTGGGCCATCGAGGCCGACGTGGCCTACATCTTCCTCCGCGGCGAGTACACCGACGCGGCGGCGCGACTGGAGCGGGCGCTGGCCGAGGCGTACGCGGCTGGCTACCTCGGCCCCGACGTGCTGAAGTCGGGCTGGCGGCTCGAGATGTACCTGCACCTCAGCGCCGGCCGCTACATCTGCGGCGAGGAGACGGCGCTGCTGAACGCCCTCGAGGGGAAGCGCGCCAACCCGCGCGCCAAGCCGCCCTACCCGCAGGTCTCGGGGCTGTGGGGCAAGCCGACCATCGTGCAGAACGTCGAGACGCTCTGCAACCTGCCCCACATCCTGGCGAACGGGGCCGAGTGGTTCAAGTCGATCAGCCGCAGCCCGGACGGGGGCACCAAGCTGTACGGCGCGAGCGGCAAGGTGCGGCGCCCGGGGCTGTGGGAGCTGCCGATGGGGACGCCGGCGCGCGAGCTGCTCGAGGAGCACGCGGGCGGCATGCGCGACGGGACCTCGTTCCGCGGCCTGCTGCCCGGCGGCGCCTCCACGGACTTCCTCCTCCCCGAGCACCTCGACGTGAAGATGGACTTCGACGAGGTGCAGAAGGCCGGGAGCCGGCTCGGCACTGGCACGATGATCGTCCTCGACGACCGCACCTGCCCGGTGGGCTTCGTCCACAACCTCGAGCGGTTCTTCGCCCAGGAATCCTGCGGGTGGTGCACGCCGTGCTGGAGCGGGCTGCACTGGGCGACCGAAGCGCTGCGCGCGCTCGAGGAGGGGCGCGGCACGCCGGCCGACCTGGCCGCCCTCGAGCACCAGACCCGGTTCAACGCGATGGGCCGCACCTTCTGCGCGCTGGCGCCGGGTGCGATCGAACCCCTCCAGAGCGCCCTCGCGTACTTCCGCGACGACTTCGAGCGGCACGTGCGCGAGCGTCGCTGCCCGTGGAAGTGAGGCGCGATGGCGAGGATTCACGTTGACGGACGGGCCTACGAGGTCGACCCCTCCCGCAACCTGCTCGACGCGTGCCTCTCGCACGGCCTCGACCTGCCGTACTTCTGCTGGCACCCGGCGATGGGATCGGTCGGCGCGTGCCGCCAGTGCGCGGTGAAGCAGTTCCGCGACGAGCACGACGCGAAGGGCCGGATCGTCATGGCCTGCATGACGCCGGCGAGCGACGGCACGCGCATCTCGATCGCCGACGCCGAGGCGGCGGCGTTCCGGGCGTCGGTCATCGAGGGGCTGATGGAGAGCCACCCGCACGACTGCCCGGTCTGCGACGAAGGGGGCGAGTGCCACCTGCAGGACATGACGGTGATGACCGGGCACACGCTCCGCCGCTACCCGTACTCGAAGCGAACCTTCCGCAACCAGTACCTGGGCCCGTTCATCGCGCACGAGATGAACCGCTGCATCCAGTGCTACCGGTGCGTCCGGTTCTACCGCGACTACGCGGGCGGGCACGACCTCGACGTCTTCGGCATCCGCAACGGCGTGTACTTCGGCCGGGCGGAGGACGGCGTCCTCGAGAGCGAGTTCAGCGGGAACCTGGTGGACCTCTGCCCCACCGGCGTGTTCACCGACCTCACGCTCGGGGTCCGCTACACGCGCAAGTGGGATCTCCAGACCGCGCCGTCCATCTGCATGCAGTGCAGCCTCGGCTGCAACATCACGGCCGAGGAGCGCTACGGCAGCCTTCGCCGCATCGTCAACCGCTACCACCGCGACGTCAACGGCCACTTCATCTGCGATCGCGGCCGCTTCTCACACGGCTTCGTCAACTCGCCCGGGCGCATCCGCGAGGCGCTGGTTCGCCGGGACGGCGGCCTGGTTGCCGTTCCGCCGGGCGAGGCGCTGCAGCAGGCCGCCGCACTTCTCTCCGGCCGGCGCGTCATCGGCCTGGGCTCGCCGCGCGCCTCGCTCGAGGCCAACTTCGCGCTGCGCGCGCTGGTCGGCCCCGACCACTTCTACCAGGGGGTGCCCGATGCGCAGGGTCGACTGGTCGGCCTGATGCTCGACATTCTCCGCCAGGGGCCTGTGCGAACCCCGGCGCCCGCCGAGGTCGAGGAGGCCGACGCGGTGCTGGTGATCGGCGAGGACTTCGCCGCGACCGGCGTGCGGATGGCCCTGTCGCTGCGGCAGGCGGTTCGTCGGCCGGGATTCGAGCTGGCCGCGCGCATGAAGGTCCCGCTGTGGCAGGACGCCGCCGTTCGCGAGCTGCAGCAGGAGCTCCGCGGCCCGCTCTTCATCCTCAGCACCTGCCCGACGGGCCTCGACGACGTGGCGGAAGTCACCCAACGGGCCGCCCCGCAGGACCTGGCGCGGCTGGCCTACGCCGTCGGCCGCCGCCTGGACGAGCGCGTCGCCGGCCCGGCCGATTTGCCCGAACCCCTGGCCGCCCTCGCGAGCTCGATGGCCGACACGCTCGCCCGCGCCCGCCGGCCCCTGGTCGTGTCGGGCGCCAGCTCGGGGAGCGCCGAGGTGATCGAGGCGGCCGCCGCCGTCGCCTCCGCCCTGCAGGCTCGCGGCGCCGCGGCGTCGCTTGTCTTTCTCGCGCCCGAGGCCAACAGCGTCGGCCTGACGCTGCTCGGCCCGCGGCCCTTCGGCGAGGCGGCACGCCTGGCCGGTGAAGGGGGGGTGGATGCGGTCGTCGTGCTGGAGAACGACCTGTCCTGGCGCTTTGCGCCGGGCGAAGGGCAGGCGCTGCTCGTCAGCGCCCGCGCGGTGCCGCGCAACTCGGC
>DAOPQX010000253.1:0-5251 GCA_035348395.1 Vicinamibacterales bacterium
CTCGGCTGCTGGTCTTCGACTCGCCCGATCACTCGCGCATGACGGGCTACCAGGTGGGGTTCTTCCTTCCCGGCGCAGCGGCCGCCGCGGGCATCGTGAACCTGGGTCCCGATGCCTTCCTCGAGCGGCTCGCGTTCGACCTCCCCCCGTGGGAGATCGAGGCGATGGGACGCACGCTCGTCGCGCCGATCGCCTCCGCCGGCCTCTCGACACCTCCCGGCCGCGCCTTCACCTACCGGGTGCGCGGCGTGTGGGCGGGGGGAACGACCGCCTGGTCCGGCCCGAGCGACCCCTTCGTGCGCTGCCCACAGTAAGGTCCTCCGCGACGACGAAGGAACCACAAAGGACACAAAGGAGGAGCGGCTGCCTTGCGGCGGCCGCCGAAGACCGGCCCCAGCGGACGCTCTTTTTGATCTGTGGTTCAGCCGTCCTGGGGCCTGCCGCCTCCTTAGCGGCTGGTGGTGCGTCGCGCGAGGAACGGCACCTCGAGACCCGGGCCCTCGACCAGCACCATCTCCGCCTCGAACCACCACTTCGGCCGGTACACGATTCGAATGGGCACCTCCCGCAAGGGGCCCTCGGTGCCGTACGCGAGCTTGAACTTCGACCCGCCGCCCCCCGAACGGGCCTTGGCCTGGAACTCGCTCTCGATCAGATCGCGATACTCCACGCCTTGGTACGCCGCACGCGCGAGCGCCTTCGACGATCGAATCGTCACGTCGTACACCTTGCCGCCGTAGACGTACGTGCGGCTGCCGCCCGCCGCCGCAACGCCGCGCTGCCGGAACGTCTCCACGTGCTCGCGCAGCAGCGAGGCCATCGCGTGCAGGAAGCCGGGCTCGGCGCCGGGCGGGACGGCAATCTGCCGTTCCGGCATCCCGGCGGTGGGCAGCCACTCCATCGCCGCCGCGAGATCCCTGAAGGTGAAGCTCTCGGGCAGCATGACCCCCCGGACCGTCGTTCCCGCATCGGACGGCGAGACGAGCCCGTGAATCACCTTGTACGCGCGCGATCCCTTGGCCGGCCCGTCGACGCTGGCCTTGGCCTGTTCGAGCGTCTCGTGATCCACCTCTGTCATCAGGCCGACAACCTGGACCTCGCCCTCGCCCTCTGTCTCGGCGAGGTACCCCCACCTGTTGATCTTTCGCGGGGCGCGCGCGGGATCCGACCCGATGAGCAGCTCGTATCCGCCCGGTGCCTCGCCCGAACCCGCAAGCCACGCGATTCGCGCCTCGCCGACGTTGTCCTTCCCCACCCAGAAGAGTAGCGGTCGAACGCGGCCTGCCAGCGAATAGCGAGCCGCCCGGAGCACCGCGGGCCCGCGCGCCGGCGTCCCGTCGATCGCCCACGCTGCCGGGCGAAGGCGGGCGCCGTGCTGCTGACCGCGAGAGGTCAAGGCCCGCGAGGCGTTGGGCGCCAGGCCCGCCGGGGAGCGCCAGTCCAGATGGAACACTTCCACCGCCGCCGTCCCGTGGACGCGGTACACGAAGACCGGCCGCTCGCGGCGACGGACGAGATCCACCGTCGGCTGGCTCTCGAAGCAGGCGTGGCTGCTCTGCGCGAGCAGCCACACCTCGGCCGGGGGCGCCGGCAGGCCCTCGGTCGAAAGGGGTCTCGCCTCGATGTCGGTCCGTCCCGCCCGCCGCAGGTACTCGCCGACGACGCCGGGCGCGTCGCTCGCGACCGAGGCGCCCGGTGCTGCCCGCCCGGCAATCCAGAGCACAGCCTCGCGGACGCCGATGTCGTACAGCTCGTCGTTGGGGAAGAGCCCGCCGGGCGCCGAAAGACGATGGCCGATCGCGTTCAAGTGCAGCGACGCGAAAGGAGCCGCGGTCACCTGCGCGTTCAGCGCAG
Organism: Vicinamibacterales bacterium; assembly: GCA_035348395.1. GTDB lineage: Bacteria > Acidobacteriota > Vicinamibacteria > Vicinamibacterales > Fen-181 > JARKSS01. The sequence goes on from DAOPQX010000253.1 coordinate 1,855, forward strand.
TCACCACGACCAGCGCCACGATGGCGCCGGCCGCTGCTACCCGCAGGCGCAGCCCCCGCCAACGGACCACCAAGTCGAGCGCCCGAACCACCCCGAGTGCGGCGACCAGCTGCAGCACGACGAGGGCCGGCAGCAGGTAGCGGGCGAACTTGGCCGCCGCCAGCGAAGAGGGCAGCAGGAAGAACAGGAGGAACACGCGTGCGAAGACGGCGCCTCGCTGCCGGCGGAGGCGCACCAGCTCGGCCACCCCGACGCCGATGGCGGCCAGGATCGGCAGCGGGATCTTGACGGCGAGGTACAGGAGGTAGAAGTGCCAGGGCAGGCCCCACGGCGTGTCGGTGATCGCGTTCGGGTAGATCTGTCCGGCGAAGTACGCGCCGTGGTGGATCATCGTCCCGCCGCTGGCGTAGTGCAGGCAGTAGGCCCAGGTGGCGGGCGACAGGATCGCCGGGTTGGCGATGACGAACGCCACGAAGGCGGCGGCATAGAACGCGCGCGGGGCGCGCCGCGGCGGGCCGGCCGGTGCCGGCCGGGGCCCCGCGAGCTTCCGCTCCTCGGCGCCGGCCGCGAGGCGGAACAGCGCCCACAGGCCCAGGTAGTAAATCATGTACTTCGACGCCAGCATCAGGCCAAAGGCGGCGCCGCTTGCCGCGTACCAGCGGCACGGAACCGTTCCCCCCGGCGCGTGGCGCGCGCGGGCTTCCTCGTAGAGCCAGGTGCCGAGCAGCAGGAAGAACACCAGGAAGGTGTCCTCCTTCCCGATCCGGTTCAATCCCGTCACCGTCACGTCGAGGGCCAGCAGCAGCGAGGCCCAGAGCGCCACGAGCGGCCCGAAGAAGGAGCGCGCGAGCAGGAAGAGCGGGATAACCGTCGCCGCCCCAACCAGCGCGTTCGGCAGGCGGAGCGCTGCCTCGGGCGAAACGGCGTGCCAGCCCGTCCGAGTGGCCAGGTAGTTCCAGGCGTCGGCGGCCACGGTCGCGCCGAGCATCGCGAGCTTCATCAGCATCGGGTGCTCCGCGTTGGCCGTGAAGTTGCCAGCGGCGTAGGCACGCAGCGCGGCAACCTTGTTGACCTCGTCCTCGCTGAACCCGCCGTAGTCGAGTCCCTGGACGCGGAAGGTCGCCGCCAGCAGCACGATCGCCGCGAGCGCGAGCACGAGCACCCGTTGTTCGGTCAGCGGCCACGTAGCGCTTGGGGCAAGAGTGGCGGGGAACGGGATCTCAGCCGGCGGCGACGCGACAGCTCGGCTGATCAGGGGACGGTCGGGCGGCGGACCGGGGGCCGGAACGGGCATCGGGGGGCCTCGAACGAAGCGAAGCGGTCGCGGACCTCCTCGTCTTACTGGCGGTTGGGGTGAGCCCAACCGCCATTCTACCTTGAAGTTCCATGCCAGGAAGGCTGGGTCTGGCTACCGGGTCATCGCGTCGAGTTCCGGCAACTTCAACCGTACGGAGAGGATGTAGGGCTGCTCACCGGGGGTCCAGTGGCCGTAGGTCGTCGTGACGATCGTTCCGTCCGGCAACACCTCGACGCCCGGATAGGTCGAGTCCCAGCGGTTGTGGTTGTCTGCGAGCCGTACGCGGTACTGCCCTTCACGGCCCGAGGCTATGTCGTCCCAGGTGCCAATCCACGCCACCCAGTCGCCCTGCGTCGGACTGTTCGCGGCCATGTCCCGGAACGAGACGAAAAGGCGTCCGTCGGGAGCGTACCGGCCGACGTGCCGGTCGCCGGTGAGCGAGGCGGGCAGCTCGACGGGCCGGCTCCACGTCTTCCCCTCGTCGCCGCTGAAGACGGCGTGCGAGTTACGGCGACGCGAATTCTCCCGCAGCAGCAGCGCCAGGCGCGCCCCGTCAGGCGACCGGATTGCCCCGGGCTCGCACAGGTGAAGGTCCTGCCCGCTCCAGACGACCGCCGGCGCGCCCCACGTCAGCCCGCCATCGATCGAGCGCGACTGGTAGACGGTGAAGGTGGGCGGCGTGGTCGGTGCCCCTTTTGCCGTGAAGAACCGGCCGTCGTCGTGGAAGAAGGCCAGGTAGTGCCCCGGGCCGGTTCGTACCGGGACCACGCTGGCCATCGCGACGATGCCGCCGAAGTCGCCGATCGGCTTCAGCTCGCTCCAGGTGCGGCCGTCATCCTCGGAGACCGACATGCGGATGGGATAGAGCCCCGAGAAGAGGATCAGGCGCTTGGCCCCGCGCGCGTCCACCACGCGGTGGAGGGTCGGCGTCTCCTGGCTGGTCGCCCAGCTCGCCGGGACCTCCAGCCGCCCGCTCCAGGTGCGGCCGCCGTCCTCGCTGCGCTTCATGACGATCGGGCCGCGGCCGTGGCCCTTCGGGTAGACGACGAGCATCGTCCGGGTGTCCTCGAGCAGCACCGTGGTCGGGTGGCCGAGGTACTGTCCCGGTTCGCGGTCGACGATCACCTGGCGCGCGGTGTCGGCCGAGAGGTCGAGGGTCCGCAACCCGCGTGGCGGCGGCGGGGCAGGTGACTGCGCGATGACGGCAGCCGTTGCGAGGGCCGCAGCGAATGCAGCTCGCAGCATGTCAGTGCAGGACCACGCCCAGCGTGACGCGCGAGAACTCCACCTTGTCGTCGCCGCCGAGGAACGAGACCTCGGGGCCCGAGCGGATCCGCCGGTAGTCGAGACGCACGCCGAGATGCGCCGGGAGCATGACCATCACGCCGGCGCCGTAGTTCCAGCCGAACGCGGTGTCGCTGAAGTCGGTGAGGCTCTCGGTGGTGAACTCGGCCTTCGCCTTGATGAACCCGAGGCCCGCCGTTCCGTACGGCCGCAGGGGGCCCACCGGGATGCTGAACACCAGGTTCGACATCACGGTGAGGACGTTGCTGTCTGCGACCTCTCCTTCCTCGCCGAAGAAGTCGGGCGTCCAGGCGATCTCCTGCTCGATCCCGAAGCCGCCTCCCAGGCCGCCGAGCACGATGCCGTAGCCGGTGCGCCGGTTCGGACAGTCGTCCCAGAGCGACGGGCATTCCCCGGCAGCGCCTCCGTACGAATAGCCGGTGAATCCGCCGAAGTACTTCTGTGCGTGCGCGGTGGCGGGCGCGAGGCCGATTGCCGCGAAAAGGAGCAGGACTGCGAAGCGCTTCATGTTCCCCCCGTGCCCAGAAGTATAGATCCCTTGCCAGCTGCGGGGCCGGCCGTGAATGTGAGAAGATCGCGGCCATCCGCGCATGATGTCCTTTCGACCCCGTCTCGCGCGCGAAACGCGGCTCCTGCTGGTCACCGTGGTGCTCTCCGCGGGAACGCTGCTGGTGCTGGCGCGCTTCCGCTTTCCTGACGCGCCGCCGCCTGCACTGCCGCGCGAGCAGCCGTTGCAGCGCCTTGCCGCCGAGGCCTTGTTCGACGAACTGGCCGCGACGGTTGCTCTCGCCCGGT
>DAOPQX010000254.1:0-5243 GCA_035348395.1 Vicinamibacterales bacterium
CGATGCCCGCCAGTGCCCTGGTCATCTGGTCGGTGACGTTCACGGTTTCGACCAGCACCGAGGCCTGCTCGCCCTGGCAGCGGATCTCCGCGGCGCGCGAGTCGGCGCTGAAGCCGCCGCCGACCAGGTCGCGCTTGGCCGTCGAGTTCTCGGCCAGGCACGACCGGACGCAGTGGTTGTTGGTGAGGATCAGGCCGTCGGGCGAGGCGAACGAGCCGGTGCACCCGGTCTCGAGCCGGACGATCGCCTTCTGCACGCGACCGAGCCACTCGTCGGTGATCTGGACGCCGTACTTCTCGGCGACCGCCTTCCGGGGGAAGTTGTCGAAGGTCCACATGCCTTGGTCGGCGGCCAGGCCCGCCGCCAACGACGCGGCGAGGGTGAGGGCGAGGAGGAGGGGCTTCATGAAAACAGGATATAGGGGCCAGGGGCCGGGGGGCTAGGGGCTGGGGTCAAGGGCCCGAGGTGAGGGGCGAAGACGGGCAACGGCGGGCCGGGTTGCCGAGGTAGAATCTGGCGCCTATGAACATCGTCTGGCTGCTGCTCATCGGCGCGGCCGTCATCACCGCCGTCTTCAAGGGAACCATGGCCGAGGTGTCGAACTCGGTCTTCAGCTCGGCCACGACCGCCATCGAGCTGGCCATCGGCCTGGTGGGGGGCATGACGCTCTTCCTGGGGCTGATGCGGGTAGCGCAGGACAGCGGCCTGGTGCAGGTGCTGGCCCGCGCGCTGCGCCCGGTGTTCCGGTTCCTCTTCCCCGACGTTCCGAAGGACCACCCGGCGCTCGGCGCGATCGCGATGAACTTCGGCGCGAACATGCTCGGCCTCGGCGACGCCGCCACCCCGTTCGGGCTGAAGGCCATGCAGGACCTGCAGACGCTCAACCCCGACAAGGAGAGCGCGACCGACGCGATGGCGATGTTCGTCACCCTGCACTCCAGCTCGCTGCAGCTCATCCCGGTGATGGTCATCAGCCTGCGTGCGGCGGCCGGCTCGAAGAACCCGTCCGAGATCATCGTGGCGACGATCTTCGCGACCGCGGCGTCGATGGCCGTCGCGATCGCGACGTCGAAGCTGTTCGCCCGCTGGTACGCCCGCCGGTGGCAGGGAGGCGCCGCATGATCCGCGACCTGGTGAACGCGGCGTCGAGCTGGATCGTCGCGCTGCTCATTTTGGGCGTGCCGCTCTACGCCTACGCGGCAAAGCGGATCCGCGTCTACGAGAGCTTCATCGAGGGGGCGAAGGAGGGGTTCGAGATCGGCGTCCGCATCATGCCGTACCTCGTCGCCATCCTCGTGGCCATCGGGATGTTCCGGGCGAGCGGCGCGATGGACTGGCTTGTGTGGATTCTCCAGCCGATGGTGGCGTGGGCCGGCTTCCCGGTGGAGGCGCTGCCTTCGTCGCTGATGCGCTCGCTGTCCGGATCGGCGGCCTTCGCCATGAGCTCGGAGATCTTCAAGATCTACGGCCCCGACTCGTTCGTCGGCCGGCTGGTGAGCGTCATCCAGGGGAGCACCGAGACGACCTTCTACATCATGGCCGTCTACTACGGGTGCGTCGCGGTGCGCAAGACGCGCTATACGCTGGCGGCCAGCCTGATCACCGACGTGTCGGGGATCGTGGCGGCGTTCATCATCTGCAGCCTGCTGTTCTGAAAGGTGATGCGCTTGATACTTCCTCCGAGGTTGAAGCCCGGCGACCGCGTGGCCATGGTGGCGCCGGCGTCGCCGCCCTCAGGCCGGAGGCTGCTCCTGGCCGGGAAGAAGCGGCTCGAACAGCTCGGGCTCGAGGTGGTGGCCGGCCGGCACGTGATGTCCGAGTACGGCTATCTTGCCGGCCCGGACCGCGAGCGGCGGCAGGACCTCGAATCGGCTTTCCGCGACCCTCGCATCAAGGCCATCTTCTGCGCGCGCGGCGGCTACGGCGTGTCGCGGCTGCTCTCGGGGTTCGACGCCGGCCTCGCGCGCCGCTATCCCAAGGCACTCGTCGGCTTCTCCGACATCACGGTGCTGCACCTCGCGCTGCAGAAGGCCGGGGTGGTGTCGTTCTGGGGGCCGATGCCCTGCACGGGGCTCGGGTGGACGCCCTTCTCGGTTCGCGGGCTGCAGCGGGTGCTGATGTCGGCCGGGCCGGCGGGGCGGCTGCCTTTCTCGGCGCACCGCCGGCCAAGGACGCTGCGGCGCGGGGTGGGGGAGGGGCCGCTCACCGGAGGCACCCTGAGCCTGATGGCCGCCAGCCTCGGCACGCCCTACGAGATCGAGACGCGCGGCCGCATCGTCTTCATGGAGGACGTGGACGAGGAGCCCTACCGGGTGGACCGCCTGCTCGCGCAGTTGATTGCCGCGGGGAAGCTCGCCGACGCCGCCGGCCTCGCGCTCGGCATCTTCACGGGGACCGACGTCCGCAACTCGCCGGGGAAGCGCAGCCTGACCATGACGCAGGTGTTCGCCGATCACCTGCTGCCGCTGAAGGTGCCGGTGCTGGTGAACCTCGCGGTGGGGCACGTCCCCGACCAGGTGACGCTCCCGTACGGCGCCAGGGCGCGCCTGGATGCAGGGGCGAAGACGCTGGAACTGCTTGAGCCCGGAGTCGGAGATTGAAAAAGGCTCAGGGCCAGTGGCACAGGCGTCCTCGCCTGTGAGCAGCCTGAACTACGACCATGAAAACTCGTTGCCAGATTGCTCTATCCATCGCGCTGGTCTTGCTGGCCAGCCGTGCGTTTGGCGCGCCGGCGGTCGGGTTCCGAGCCGCGAAGCCGGTGTGGCCCGAAGGACGCGCCACCGAGATGAACCTGCTCGTCGGGTTCCGCGCGGTGATCCCCGCGCCGTCTGCCGGAGAAAAGGTCGTGCTGCGCGTCGCGGCCTCGACGCTGTACCGCGCGTCGGTCAACGGCACGTTCGTCGGCCACGGGCCTGCGCGTGCGGCCCACGGGTTCTACCGGGTGGACGAGTGGGACGTCACGGCCGCGCTCGGCCGCGGGCCTGCCGTCGTGAGCCTCGAGGTGGCAGGCTACAACGCCAACAGTTACTACCTGCTCGACCAGCCGTCCTTTCTGCTGGCAGAGGTCACGGCCGGCGATACGGTTCTTGCGGCCACGAGGGCAGGGGCGACGAAGAGCGGAAGTCGGAAGACGGGGAATGCGGAGCGGCCGGTTCCGTTCGACGCTGCGATCCTCGACCACCGCGTCCAGAAGGTACAGCGTTACAGCTTCCAGCGGCCGTTCATCGAGGTCTACCGCCTGGCGCCCGGCTTCGACCGGTGGCTGCGCGAGCCGGCCGCGCCGTTCCGGGTGATCGAGGTGGAAGAGGTTTCGCCGAAGACGCTGCTGCCGCGCCGCGTGCCCTACCCCGACTTCGCCGTCACGCGCCCCGTGGCACACGTGGCCGAGGGGCGCGTGGAGAAGAGGGCGCAGGTCGAGCGCCTCTGGAAGGACCGGGCGCTCACCAACATCGGCCCGAAGCTCAAGGGGTTCCCGCAAGGCGAGCTGGAACGGGTGGTGTCCACCGAGATGCAGCACCTCGGGTCCACGCAGCCGGCCTCACTCAACCGGAAGTGGCGGGAGGGCGACGAGGCCGCGCTCGCCGCGGGGCACTACCGCATCCTCGACCTGGGGCAGAACCTGACCGGCTTCATCGGCATGACGGTCGAAGTCGCCGCGCGAAGCGAGCTGCGCCTGGCATTCGACGAGGTCCTGACGGGCGGCGACGTCGACTTCAAGCGGCTCGGCACGGTGAGCGTGGTGAGCTACTCGCTCGAGCCCGGCACCTACCGCCTCGAGACGCTGGAGCCGTACACCCTTCGCTACCTGAAGGCGATCAACCTCGAGGGGGAGTGCCGGCTCCGCGATGTCTACCTGCGCGAGCTGTCGCACCCGGCCGTTGCCGGCGCCCGGTTCGCGGCCAGCGACGAGCGGCTGAACCGCCTGTTCGAGGCCGGCGTCTCGACCTTCCGGCAGAACACGCTCGACGTCTTCATGGACTGCCCGTCGCGCGAGCGCGCCGGCTGGCTGTGCGACAGCTTCTTCACCGCGCGGTCGGCCTTCTCGCTGACGGGGCTGCCGGCGGTCGAGGACGCCTTCTTCGAGAACTACCTGCGGGCCGCGCGCTTCGAGCACCTGCCCGACGGCATGCTGCCGATGTGCTACCCGGCCGACCACTACGACGGCGTCTTCATCCCCAACTGGGCGATGTGGTTCGTCGTGCAGCTGGAGGAGTACGTCTCGCGCGGCGGCGACCGCGAGGTGGTGGAGGGGCTTCGGGCGCGCGTGCTGCGCCTGCTCGACTTCCTCGCGACCTACGAGAACGCCGACGGGCTGCTCGAGAAGCTTCCGAGCTGGGTGTTCGTCGAGTGGTCCGAGGCGAACAAGTTCGTGCAGGACGTGAACTACCCGAGCAACATGCTCTACGCGCAGGCGCTCGACGTGGCGGGCCGCCTCTACGGGATGCCAGGGCTTTCGGCCAAGGCGGAACGGGTGCGGGCAACCGTCAGGCGGCAGTCGTTCGACGGCGAGTTCTTCGTGGACAACGCGGTGCGGCGCCCCGACGGTACCCTGCAGGTGACGCGCAACCGCACCGAGGTCTGCCAGTACTTCGCCTTCTTCTTCGGCGTCGCCGACACGACAGGTGACGCCGCGCTGTGGGAGAAGCTTCGCGGCCGCTTCGGGCCCGATCGGAAGGAGACCAGGGCGTTCCCCGAGATCCACCCCGCGAACTCCTTCATCGGCAACATGCTGCGCATGGAGCTGCTGTCACGCGCCGGGCGCAGCCAGCAGATCCTCGAGGAATCGATCGGCTACCTGCTCTACATGGTGGAGCGCACCGGCACGCTCTGGGAGAACGTCGGCGCCGAGGCCTCGCTCAACCACGGCTTCGCCTCGCACATCGTCCGCACGCTGCAGCGCGACGTGCTTGGCGTGCACGCGGTCGATCCGCTGCGCAAGGTGATCACCCTGCGGTTCGGCGACGCCAAGCTGGCATGGTGCGAGGGCACCGTGCCCACGCCGGACGGGCCCGTGCGCCTGCGCTGGTGGCGCGACGGGGGCGCCCTCGACTACCGGGTCGAGGTGCCGGCGGGGTACAGGGTGGAGGTCGGGGGCAGGGACCCCTTCATCGGCTCCTGCTCTACCGGCGCGGCAGGCTGACGTTCAGCGGCGCCATCTCGCCCTCCCGCACCTGGACCCGGGTCCTGAACGTCTCGTAACCGTCGAGGCGCACCTCGATCTCGTGCGGGCCCTCAGCAAGCAG
>DAOPQX010000255.1:0-5238 GCA_035348395.1 Vicinamibacterales bacterium
GGAAGTAATCAGAAGTCGGAAACTCGGCACGACTTCTAATTACTCCCGACCCCTTGTTCCTCCGGCGACGGTTCGTACTCCCGCGCCTCTTCCTTCCCGTAGAGCACGCGCAGCGCCCCCTTGGCCAGGGCTACCAGTTCGTTCTCGCCGGGATAGACCGTGATCCCGCACGGCAGGCCCGAGAGGTAGCGCGTGAGCCGCTCGACGAGCGCGGTCGATCGGGCCATCCCGCCCGTCAGGATGACCCGGTCGAGACGTTCGCCTTCGAAGGCCGGCAGCAGCCCCGCGGCCGTCTTCGCCACCTGGTAGGCCAGCGCGTCGAAAACGAGCGAGGCCTCCTCGTCCCCCTCGGCGACCCGGCGCTCGACCTCCCGCAGGTCCGAGGTACCGAGCAGGCTGACCAGCCCGCCGGCTCCCTTGATGAGCCGCTTGATCTCCGCGTGGGTGTGCTTCCCGGAGAAACACAGCTCGGCGAACTGTCCTTGCGGCAGGCTGCCCGATCGCTCGGCGCTGAAGGGGCCCTCGCCGTCGAGGGCGTTGTTGACGTCGATGTAGCGTCCCTGCCGGTGCGCCCCGATCGAGATGCCGCCCCCGAGGTGACACACGATCACGTTGACCTTCTCGTAGAAGGTCTCGCTCTCCTGCGCGAAGCGGCGCGCCGAGGCCACCTGGTTCAACGCGTGGCTGATGACGCGGCGCCGGATCTCTTTCAGCCCGGTGACCTTCACGCGCTCGGCCACCTCGTCCACCACGACGGGGTCCACGATGAAGGCCGGCTTGCCCGCGGGGGAGGCCAGCTCGTGGGCGATGAGTGCTCCGAGGTTCGAGGCGTGGTCGCCGTTAGTCCCTGCGCGCAGGTCCTCGAGGATCGCCTCCCCCACCCGGTAGGTGCCGTGGGGGATGGGACGCAGCAGCCCGCCCCGGCCGCACACCGCGTCGAAGGCCTCGACCTTCAGCCCCCACTCGGCGAGCACCCCGAGCACCGCCTCCTTCCGCATCTCGTGCTGCTCGGCGATGCGACGGCCCGCGAAGGGCGCCAGCGCGTCCGGGGGGTGCTTGATTTCGGCCGACCGCACCTCCTGATCCCCCTCGTACACCGCGATCTTGGTCGAGGTGGACCCGGGGTTCAGGACGAGCACCCGGTAGCGGCGGAAGAAAGTGTCGCGCGGCGTCCGCGTCCACCGCCCGTCGCGCTGCAGGCGCAGCACCGACGCCTTGATGGCGAGCCTGATGTCCTCGGGCGTCGAGTCCATGGCGAGGTCCACGCCGCGGAACGCCATCCCGAAGATCACCGGGAACTTCTTCGCCTCCGGGAAGCGGGCCGCGTAGAGGTGATAGAGGAGGTTCCCCGTCTCGAGGTTCGGGCAGATGATCACGTTGGTCGCGCCGCCCAGTCCTTGCGCGCCGTACAGCTCCGCGGATCGTCTCGAGATCGCGGCGCTGAACTTCACCTCGCCGATGATGCGGATGCTGCGATACCGGCTGCCGGCCTCGATGCGGCGCTCGAGCAGCGCCGGCACCAGCTCGAGCGCCCGGCGCACGGTCTCGGGCGACGGCCCTTCGTCGGACCCCTTGTGCGAGTACGACACGAGCGCACCCTGGATCTCGGGCAGCACCTCCTCGGGGATGAGGTCGCGCGCCACCGCGCAGGTGCCCACGGCGACCTCCGCGAGGATCTCGGGCGTCATCACCGCGTTCACGCCCACGTCGCCGAACACGACGATGTTGTGCGGGAAGTGGCCCAGTGGGAAGTCGTCGGGCAGCACGAAGAGGCCTGCCTGGCAGACGACCGGCCGGTTGGCCAGCAGGCTCAGCATCGGCCGGAAGAAAGTGCGCGGGCTGTGGACCGCCCCGCCCACCACCACGTCGGCGTGCCCCTGCCTCACCGCGTAGATGCCGAAGATGCCCGGCCGCGACACCGCCAGCCGCGCTGCGGCCGGGTCGTGCGCCTCGCAGCCGTGCGGGTGGTGCGCGAGGCAGTCGGCGGCGAACTCGCCGACCAGGTCGGGACGCTCGGCAATGTCCACGAACGCGCACTCGCTCAGGCTGTACTCCACCCGCGAAGGGTCGAGGTGACCCAGGTGGCGCGCCGCCGCCGCTCGAACGTCGGCCTCGCTGGCCAGCAGCACCGGCTTGATGTAGCGCGTCAGGAAGCAGACGGCCTCGAGGATCCGGCCGTCGAGGGGCTCGGTGAGCACCACGACCGGGCGGTTCCCCTGCGCCGCGAGCAACTGCGCGTCGAACGAGGCTTCGATGTTGAACATGCTCGGATCGTGGGGGGGCGATGGAGATGGTACTACAGCTCCCCGCGGCGGAGCCGGCGATACAGTTCGAGCGCGTCGTGGACGATCCTGAGCGCGTCGGCCGGGCCGAGCAGGTCCTCGACGACCACCTCCTTCTGCTCGAGCCGCTTGTAGTCTTCGAAGAAGCGCCGCATCTCGCGCAGCACGTGGTTGGGCAGCTGCGCCTTGTCGGTGTAGTCGGCGAAGGCCGGGTCGTGGATGCTGACCGCGACGATCTTGTCGTCGATCCCCTTCTCGTCGCGCATCCGCATCACGCCCACCGCCCGGGCGTCCACCAGCGTGAGCGGGTGCACCGGCTCCTGCCCCAGCACGAGCGCGTCGAGCGGGTCGCCATCGTCGCAGTAGCTGCGGGGGATGAAGCCGTAGTTGGCCGGGTAGTGCACGGCGCTGAAGAGCACGCGGTCGAGCCGCAGGAGCCCCGTCTCCTTGTCGAGCTCGTACTTGTTCTTGCTGCCCTTGGGTACCTCGATCACGACCGGGAACGAGCGCTGCACCGAGTGCTCGTCCAGGTAGCAGTCGTGCCAGGGGTGCATGGTCAGCCGCGCACGGCAAGGCGCCCGCTGCGGCCGAGCAGGCGCCCGACGGCATCGACGAGCCGATCGGGCAGGCAGGGTTTGAGCAGCACTTCGTCGCAGCCCGCGCGGCGCGCCTGGTCGTCGGTGCCGTTCCAGGCCTGGCCGCTCACCGCGAGGATCGGGATCGCGCGGGTGGACGGGTCGGAGCGCAGCCGCACGCACAGCTCGACCCCATCCATGACGGGCATCGCCAGATCGGTGACCACGATGTCGGGTGGATCCCCGGCGGCCGCCTCGAGCGCGGTACGCCCGTTCTCGGCAGGCACGACCCGGAACCCGAACGTCTCGAGGATCAAGCCGTAGAGCGCGAGCGTGTCGCGGTCGTCGTCGACGAGCAGGACCGTACCTTCAGGCATGCCCCCATGGCTCCGGGACGCGCGGCAATCGAATGGAAACGAAGCCCGCATTGTAGCTCGTGAAGCGCGCGGCGCGCAGGTCAAATCACGAAATTAGCATCATGCACGATTGAGTCCGGACCTTTACAGTCTGCGATCTCCGTCGCGCCCGTCGCCGGGTCCGGGCCGTCCCACTTAATCTCGATCGGCTATGATGCCGTGAGGAACCGCCGTCCGGACGGGCCGGCCCGGCGCGCTGCTCCGCTCGTGACGCGGCGCGCCCTTGTGCTGTTCAGGAACATGACGAGCCGGCGCTTCCCTGTCGCCTTTGCGTTCGGCCTGATGGCCACGGCCGAGACGCGCCAATCCCGGCGAGCGCAGCCTTGAAGCTCTCTTTTCCACTGCGCGGCACGATCGATCGCGAGAAGCGCACCGTGCGCGCGATGGTCGAGATCTACTGTGCCGGCCATCACGGCGGGCGCCGGGGGCGTCCGTGCGACGCTTGCCGCGAGCTGCTCGACTACTCGCACGATCGCCTCGACCGCTGTCCGTACGGCGACGAGAAGCCCTCCTGCAAGTCCTGCCCGGTCCACTGCTACAGGCCTGATCCCCGCGAGCGGATGCGCGAGGTGATGCGCTATGCGGGCCCCCGAATGCTGTGGCGCCACCCGTGGCTGGCGCTCGCGCACTTGTGGCAGGAGCGGTCCCGTGGAACGCCAGGGCGACCGCGCCGGCGCCGCGGCGGATCAGGTTAGACTGTGAACCTGGAGGATCTCCCCGTGAAGACCGCCATCGCCGCCGCGCTCATGGTTCCCGCCCTCTCCGTTCCGCAGCCTGCCGCCGGCAACGGCCCGGCGGGGGGGCCGCTGCACGACCGGATCGACCGCGCCGCTTCCGAGGTGATGTCGAAGGTCATCGGGTGGCGCCGCGACCTGCATCGGCACCCGGAACTGGGCAACCGCGAGGTGCGGACCGCGGGCATCGTGGCCGAGCACCTGCGGCAGCTCGGCCTGGAGGTGCGAACCGGCATCGCCCGCACCGGCGTCGTGGGCGTGCTGCGCGGGGGGAAGCCGGGGAAGGTCGTCGCGCTGCGAGCCGACATGGACGCCCTGCCGGTGACCGAGGAGACCGGCCTGCCGTTCGCCTCGACGGAACGGGCCGAGTACGACGGGCGCGAGGTCGGGGTGATGCACGCCTGCGGCCACGACGCGCACACCTCGATGCTGATGGGTGCGGCCGAGGTGCTGGCAGGCCTTCGGGACGAGCTGCCGGGTACCGTGGTCTTCATCTTCCAGCCGGCAGAGGAAGGGGCGCCCTCCGGTGAGGACGGTGGCGCGGCGGTCATGATTGCCGAGGGCGTGCTCGACGATCCGAAGGTGGACGCCATCTTCGGGCTTCACGTCTTTCCGTTCGAGGCGGGCGCCATCCAGGTGCGGCCGGGCGGGTTCATGGCGGGCGGCGACACGCTCGACATCCGCGTCAAGGGACGCCAGACGCACGGCGCGCTCCCCTGGCAGGGCGTCGATCCGATCGTCGTGGCCTCGCAGGTCGTTCTCGGGCTGCAGACGATCATCAGCCGCCAGTCCGACCTCACCTCGGCGCCAGCCGTCATTACGCTCGGGATCTTCCAGGCCGGCAACCGCAGCAACATCATCCCGGACGAAGCGCGGCTCGTGGGGACCATTCGCACCTTCGACCAGGAGATGCGACGCGAGATCCACGAGCGGGTGAAGCGAACCGCGTCGGGCATCGCGGAGGCGGCCGGGACGACCGCCGAGGTCACCATCATGCCGGGCAACCCGATCACCTACAACGATCCCACGCTGACCGCGCAGATCGCGCCGAGCCTGGCACGCGTGACAACCAGCTTCCTCCCGAGCCCGCCGGTCACGACGACCTCCGAGGACTTCTCGGAGTACCAGCAGCGCGTGCACGGCGTGTTCTTCTTCCTCGGCGTGGCGCCGAAGGGCCTCGAACCCGCGAAGGTCGAGCCGAACCACTCTCCGCGGTTCATGGTCGAGGAAG
>DAOPQX010000256.1:0-5219 GCA_035348395.1 Vicinamibacterales bacterium
CGTCTCGCGCACGGCGAGGTCGAGGGCGAAGGGGCGATCGGGAAAGTGATTGCCATCGACCAGTCGCCAATCGGCCGAACACCCCGCTCGAACCCCGCTACCTACACGGGCCTTTCCGACGTTGTCCGCGACCTCTTCGCCTCGACGGAGGCCGCTGTCGCGAGGGGCTTCGGTCGGGGACGCTTCTCGTTCAACGTGGCGGGCGGACGCTGCGAGGCCTGCCAGGGTGCCGGCGTGCAGCAGGTCGGCATGCACTTCCTCGGCTCCGTGGACGTCGTCTGCCAAACGTGCGGCGGGCGGCGGTTCAACGACGAGACGCTGGAGGTGAGGTACCGCGGGAAGACGATCCACGACGTGCTCGAGATGACGCTCGAGGAAGCTTCGTCGTTCCTCGCGGCAGACCGGCGGGCCACACGCATCCTGCGCGTACTGCAGGAGCTGGGACTCGGCTACCTGCGCCTCGGGCAGCCCTCGACGACCTTGTCAGGAGGCGAGGCGCAGCGGGTGAAGCTGGCGGCCGAGCTGAGCCGGCCCGCGCGCGGGCATACGCTCTACATCCTCGACGAGCCCACCACCGGCCTCCACGCCGCCGACGTCGCCGTCCTCATCGCGGCGATCAACCGCCTGGTGGACCAGGGGCACACCGTCATCGTCATCGAGCACCACCTCGACCTCGTGCGGTCCGCCGACCGCGTGATCGACCTCGGCCCGGGGGGTGGAGCACAGGGCGGCCGCCTGGTGGCGATGGGCACGCCGGAAGAGGTGGCCGCTCACCCCGATTCCGCCACCGGCGCTGCGCTCGGTGCGTATCGTGACGTCCGTGAGGCTCTGTCACAGGCTGATGCCCGGTCCATCCTCCTTCAGCACGACACGCTGCCAGCTGGCAGCGGCCGGCTGTCCGCTGTTCCCGATCTCGTCGTGACCGGTGTCACCACCCACAACCTGAAGTCGATCGACGTCACGATTCCCGCCAACACGATCACGGTCGTGAGCGGCGTGTCGGGCAGCGGGAAGTCGTCGCTCGCCTTCGACACGATCTTCTCGGAGGGACGCAACCGCTTCGTCGAGGGGTTCTCGGCCCACGCGCGGCGCTTCCTCGAGAAGCGTGGCGAAGCCGGGTTCGACGCCGTCTCAGGCCTCACGCCAACCGTGGCGATCCGCCAACGCACGGCCTCGCGCAATCCCCGTTCGACCGTGGGGACGATGACCGAGATTGCCGACTATTGGAGGCTGCTGTTCGCACGCATCGGCAAGGACACGGGGCGGCCAGACGGGCGACAGCCGCCAGCTCCTCTCTTGTCTTCGTTCTTCTCCCCGAACTCCGAGCAAGGTGCCTGCCCGGCGTGCAAGGGGCTCGGGACGCGCACCGAGTGCGATCCCGATCGCCTGGTCACCGACCCGTCGAAGTCCGTTATGGGTGGAGCGCTGGACGGCACCCGTACCGGGCGGTTCTACGGAGACCCGTTCGGCCAGCACGCCGCCATCCTCCGTGCGGCCGGCGCGGCCCTCGGGTTCGACGTCGAGCGGCCCTGGTGCGAGCTGTCCGACGAGGCGCGCCGAGTGGCCATGCACGGGGCCGGCGAGCGCGAGTTCGATGTCGAGTGGCACTACAAGCGCGGCACGCGCACAGGGGTGCATCATTTCCGCCGACGCTGGCTCGGCCTGGCCGGCTACGTCAACGAGGAGTACGAGCGGAAGCACGCCGATCGCCGGGGCGAGGCGATGGAGGGCCTGATGCGCCGGGTCGTGTGCGGTGCGTGCGGCGGCACACGCCTGAAGCCCGAGCGGCTCGCCGTGCAGGTGGGGGGGCGTCACATCGCCGGCTGGATGGCAATGAGCGCCGCCGAGTGCCTCGAGGCGCTGCACGCGATTGAAACGGATCCCTCGGCCGCAGGCCTCACGCCGCGAGACGTCCTGGTCAGCCGCGATCTGCGCGCGGAGATCATCCGCCGCCTCGAGCGCCTCCAGCATGCAGGCCTTGGTCATCTCACGCTCGATCGACCTGCGTCCACGCTGTCGGCCGGCGAGGCGCAGCGCGTGCGCCTGGCCGCCGCTCTTGGCAGCGGCCTGACCGGCATGACCTACGTGCTCGACGAGCCGACGGCCGGCTTGCATCCCCGCGATACCGGGCGCCTGCTCGACCTGGTCCGCGGCCTCCGCGACGCGGGCAACACGGTCATCATCGTCGAGCACGACCCCGGCGTGATTCGGGCCGCCGACCACCTGATTGATCTTGGCCCCGGCGCCGGCGAACAGGGTGGGCGCATCGTCGCGGCTGGCACACCCGAGGAGGTGTCGCGCGTCCACGCCTCGCCGACCGGGCGATACCTGCGCGACGGCTCATGTCGAAGGGCGATCGAGGCGAAGGGGCCGCGGCGTCTCGAACCCGGCATCAGGGTCACCGGAGCGCGGGTGCACAACCTGCAGGGACTCGACGTGGAATTGCCGGCCCGGGGCCTCGTCGCTGTCACCGGCGTGTCGGGCAGCGGCAAGTCCACCCTGGTTTTCGACGTCATCGCTCCGGCCGTGGCCGCGCACCTGAACCACGACGGAGGTGCCGCCGCCCTTCAGGGCTGCTCAGTGGAACTCCTCCATCGGTTCTCCCGGCTGGTCTGCGCGGACGGCGCCGCTTCTCCCGGGAGTGGCTCGAGCCTTGTCGCCAGCCAGGCCGGCGTTTTCGATCGCCTGTGCACGCTCTTCGCGGCGACGCCAGGGGCGCGGGAGCGCGGCCTGACGAAGCGCGACTTCTCGGCGGCCGTGAAGGGTGGGCGCTGCGAGGCGTGCGAGGGGCAGGGCCGCATCCGCATCAGCATGGACTTCCTGCCCGACGTCTTCGTGCCTTGCGAGGCGTGCGGCGGGCGCCGCTACGGTCCCGAGGCGCTTGCGTGCCGGCTCGACGGGCGCTCGATCGCGGACGTCCTCGACCTGACGATCGCCCAGGCGCGCGAGATCATCCAGGACGAACACCTCGTCCGGCACCTGGCGCCCTTCTACGAACTCGGCCTTGGGTATCTGCGCCTGGGCCAGGCCAGCGCCACGTTGTCGGGCGGCGAGCGTCAACGGCTGCGCCTGGCGGCGGAACTGTCCGGCGCGATGGGGAAGGACGAGCAAACTCACCCTGCCTTGTTCCTGTTCGACGAGCCCACTACCGGCCTGCACGTGGACGATGTGGCGCGGCTGCTGGAGGTGTTCGACCGCCTCGTCTCCGCCGGTCACACCATCGTCTGCGTCGAGCACAACCTCGACGTGATCCGTGCGGCCGACTGGGTCATCGACCTCGGTCCGGAGGGCGGCCCGGGCGGCGGCCGGCTTGTCGCCACCGGCACGCCCGCCCAGATCGCCGCCGTGGAAAGCTCGTGGACCGGCAGGGCGCTGAACGCTTGAGCCTTGACGGCTGCTGCACAATCCCTGGCATGGCCAAGCGGACGTGGCCGGGTTCCTCGAGCGTCGGGAAGGGGAAGCGGCGCGGCCACCACTCGGTATACGTCGTCTACCTGCGCAATCCCAAGGGCGACAGGCGCGCCGGCTACTATGTCGGCATGACCGGTCTCACCCCCGAGCAACGGTTCGCGAACCACAAGGCCGGTGCGAAGTCGGCCGGCATCGTCCGGCGCTGCGGCGAGAGGCTGGTTCCACGGCTCTACGCCCACCTCAACCCGATGACGTACGCCGAGGCGCTCGAGACGGAGTCGCGACTGGCGAAGGAGCTCGAGGCGAAGGGTTACCAGGTGTTCGGGGGACACTGAGGAAGGGCCGAAGCGATGAACTGCAGGAACTGCGGCGCCGCGATGGACTTCCACGAATCGCGCCGCTACTTCCGGTGCGCGCACTGCGGGAGCATCCACTTTCCGGAGCCGGCCAAAGGGGACGTCCGGGTGCTGGGTGTCGAGGCCACGGCGCCACCGTGTCCCGTGTGCGGAGTCGCGCTCGCCTCGGCTCTTCTCTCGGAACGCGCGGTTCATTATTGTGAGCGGTGCCGGGGGCTTCTCCTGGACCGCGGTACGTTCGTCGAGGTCGTCCAGACCAAGCGGGCCTGGGCGGCCGCGGAACCGCGCGAGCCGCGACCGGTCGATCCACGCGAGGCCGAGCGCGAGGCGCTGTGCCCGCGCTGCCGCGCGCGGATGGCGACCCACCCGTACTACGGACCTGGCCGCATCATCATCGACACGTGCGAGGCGTGCGATCTGATCTGGCTCGACCCCGGCGAGCTGGATCGGGTCGTGGACGCCCCCGGCCGTGACCGGGGAAGCAGCCTGCGCGGCGGGGAAGGGGCCTGGCGAGACCGGGAAGAACGCGGCGTTCGGCACGATGACGATGATGACGAGCGCCGGCGCTCGGGCTGGCGTTCTTCCGGCCGGATCAACCTGCTCGATCTGCTGTTCGACGGTTGACGCAGCAGTCCATTGTCCACGCCTGTGAGTCACTGTGGCCCAGTGGCACAGGCGTCTTGCCGCTCACCGGAGCACGGCGATCCATTTCATTGGATCCCAAAAACCATGGAGATGGATTCCAAGGGGCCTCGCCGGCCGCGTTTCCCACGGCCCGTGTTCAGGCTTGACCTCGGCCGGCTGAAATAGGAGTATTCTCAGGCGTTTGGACATTCCTGCCTCGGCCCGGTGGGGGGCGGTGGCAGCTGGGCTATGGCTTGCCTATTGCAGAGTTGATCGAGCTGGCTTTCACTCGTCCGTAAATCGTTCGTAATCGTTCCCAAACAGCACACGTTTCCGGCGGCGTTCGGGCCCATCGTCGTTCTTTGGCGTCGTTCCGTTCCTGGCGACAGCGAGGCCGTAAGCAAGCCTCTTTTTAACCAGCGGAAGGAGGGTTCGGTCATGGCCATTCGGAACAGGCGTGGCAGGGTGGCGCTGATGATCGCAGCGTTAGCCCTGGCCGCCATCGTGAGCGCACCGGCGCTCACGAGTGCGCAGGTCCTGTACGGCTCGATAACCGGCACGGTGAGCGACCCGCAGGGCGCCGCGCTCCCAGGCGTCACGGTGACTGCGGTCAACACCGGCACGGGGCTCAAGCTGGAGCAGGTGACAGACGGCACCGGCGATTTCACGTTCCGCAACATGGTGCCGGGCGTCTACGACCTGTCCGCATCGCTCGAGGGCTTCAAGGAGCTGCGGCAGACGGGCGTGAACGTGACGGCGGGCAACCCGATCCGCATGAACCTGCGGCTCGAGCTGGGCGGGATCACCGAGACGGTGAACGTCAGCGCC
>DAOPQX010000257.1:0-5183 GCA_035348395.1 Vicinamibacterales bacterium
GACCCTGTGTCCGCCGCCACCGCCGCCACCGCCGTCGGCGCCTGCAGCGTGGAAGCGCCCGACGCCACGAGCGGCGTGCGCCGCTGGACGGAAACCGCGGCGCGCCTCTCGGCCGGCTGGGCGCGGCTGCCCGTTCACGCCGGCCTGGCCGCCCACTCCTGGCGGCGCGACCCGCGCGGCACCTTCTTCGACCCGTACACCCAGGAGACGACATGAGGACGCTCGACGCAAAGCTGCAGGCGATCCACGCCGACCCGGCAGGGGCACCCGATTTCATCCTCGCAGACGCCAGGGACGCCGACATGGCGTTCGGACTGGCCTCGCCAGGGGTGGACCCGGCAACCGGGAGGATGCGATCGCTCGCGGAGTACCGCGACCAGATCCGCGAGATCGTCCGCCAGGGGCTCGTGGACGTCATGCTGATGAGCGCGAGCACGAACGACGTCCTGGCTCGCGAGGGGCTCTTCGCCGGGTCGGCCGTGACGCCCGCCGTGCGCGCCAACGACGCCACCGACATCCACGTGCTGGCCGGCGCCCCTTACCCGAAGCAGCCCTCGCGGCCATTCCGGACCCCCCGCATCGACGAGCTGATGCTCGGCGGAGCCGACCTGGCGCTCTACTCGATCACGCCGGCAGGCGACGCCGAGCGCGACGCCACCGCGCTCGAGGCGTACCGCGAGTTCCGCGCCGAGGCCGAGGCGGCCGGCCTTCGGCACTTCCTCGAGCTGTTCGCCCCGAACGTGCCGGTGCCGATGCCCGACATCGGCCGGTTCCTCAACGACTTCGTGGCGCGCACCCTGGCCGGCATCCCCGCGCGCGGCCGGCCGATCTTCCTCAAGATGCCGTACAGCGGGCCGCAGGCGATGGAGGAGCTGGTGGCCTACGACCCGCACCTCGTGCCGGGGGTCCTCGGCGGCTCGGCCGGCACGACCCACGACGCCTTCCGGCTTCTCGAGGAAGCGCGCCGCCACGGCGCGCGCGTCGCCCTGTTCGGCAGGAAGATCAAGAACGCCGAGCACCAGCTGTCGTTCGTGAGGTGGCTGCGGGCGATTGCCGACGGCGAGATCGGCGCGGCCGAGGCCTGCCGGGCGTACCACGGGGACCTCGAGCGGCTCGGCATCCGGCCTCACCGCTCGCTCGAGGCCGACCTGCAGCTGACCGAGGCAGTACTTGGGGGTCGGGAGTAATTAGAAGTCGTGCTGGAAACCCGGCACGACTCCTAACGGGCACGGGGGGGAGGAGTAGTCAGAGTCGTGCCGGAAACCCGGCACGGCTTCTAATTACTCCCGACCCCTGGTCAGGTACGGAATCGTCATCGGCCCCTCGGGCAGGATGGCGACCGGCACGTTCCCCCGCCGCGCCAGTTCCTCGCACAGCCGCTCGCCGATGTCGGCAACAGGCTCGAGGTGCGCGGCGCGCACCTCGTCCGGGGGTAGCTCGCTGAACAGCGCCACGCGCGCCTTCACCTGGATCATCGCCAGCAGCTGAGCCTCCCACTGATCGAACACGCTGAACCCCGGCGCGTTGATCATGTCGAGGATCGCCTGCGGACCGTCCGACCCAGTCATCAGCCGCCGGAAGTTGCCGTGCTCGGGGAACCCGTCGTTGCAGCGCGCGGCCGTGAGGATGAAGCCGCCCGGCTCGACAATCTGCGCGGCCGCCGACATCCCCTTCACCGCCTGGTAGAGGTTCTGGTCGAGCGGGTAGCCGGCGTTGGTCGTGACCACGATGGGAAACGGGGTTGCCTGCGGCGCCATCGCCGTGGCCTTGGCGAAGCGGCACCCCTCGCGGTGCGCTTCGATCGGATCGCCACAGTAGAAGCCGGTAATCGCCCCGTCGCGGTTGAGGGTGACGTTGACGCAGAAGTCCACGGGGCAGAGCGCCCCGTTCGCGCGCACCTGCTCCTGCGTCGGGTTGTCCTCCAGGCGTCCCCAGGTGCTGCGCGGGTCGCCAATCACCGCGGCCCGGTGGTAGTGCATGATCGCGTCGATGTCGGCGAGCGCCGGGAACACCCCCTTGTAGCCGCCCGAAAAGCCCGCCATGAAATGGGGCTCGATGAAGCCCAGCACCACCCGCCGGTCGGCCTGCACCCACTCCTTGTTCATGTGCACCGGGTGGCCGTCCGGCGTGTGACCGGCCAGCGCGAGGCCGGCCGGCTCGTGGGCCGAGTGGTTCACCACCCGGTAGCGCTCCAGCACGCCGGCGCCGACCATCGAGCGCAGTTCCTCCTCGGTGTTCACCCGGTGGGACCCCGTGCCGTTGACGATGGTCACCCGGTCGGCCGGCACGTGCGACAGCTCGTCGAACACCCACGGCAGCAGCCGGTGCGACGGCAGCGGGCGCGTGAGGTCGGGAATCGCCACCGCCAGCCGCTCTCCGGCGCCGACGCACTCGGCCAGCGGGCGCGCCCCAATCGGGTGGCGCACCGCTTCCCGGAACGCCGCCGCCTCGTCGGGCAGGCCCGGCACGAACCTCGGCTCGACCACGCTCGCGCGCGTCGAGGGCACCTCGACGCGCAGCTCGCCGCGCCCGTATCGGAGGCTCACCATCATGGCGTCACCGTCACCATTTGCTTGAGCGTGAGGTCGGCGTCGGCCGACGAGCGGCCCACCATCAGCTCCACCTGCCCGGGCTCGACGACCCATGCGTGGCGCGCGGGATCCCAGTACGCCAGGTCCGAGGCGGGCAGGCGAAGCGTCACGGTCCGCGTCTCCCCCGGGCGAAGCGTGGCCCGCGCGAAGCCCCGCAGCTGCTTGAGCGGGCGCTCGACCTTCGAGCCGGGATAGCGCACGTACAGCTGCACGACCTCGTCGCCCTCGCGTGTCCCCGTGTTCCTGACGTCCACCGACACGTCGATGGCCCCGTCGCGCCCCATCGACGCGGCGCTGGTGCGGAGGCGCTCCCACGCGAAGGTCGTGTAGCTCAGGCCGTAGCCGAACGGGTACTGCGGCTCGCCGCGGAAGTACATGTAGGTGCGGCCGCGGCGGATGTCGTAGTCCATCATCGGCGGGAGCTGCTCGAGCGAGCGCGGCCAGGTCTGCACCAGCCGTCCGCCGGGATCGGCCTCGCCGAACAGCACGTCGCCGAGCGCGTTGCCCAGCTCCTGGCTGTTGTGCGTCACGTGGAGGATCGTCGACGCGTTTTCGGCCGCCCACGGCAGCGCCACGGGGAAGCTGGTGATCAGGACGACCACCGTCCGCGGGTTCGCCTCGTAGACCCGGCGGATGAACTCTTCCTGCCCGGGCGGCAGCGTGATCGCCTTGCGGTCCACCGCCTCCTTGCCCTCGCTCGTGGACGAGACCAGCGCCCAGCCGGCATTCCCCTCGGGGTGGCTGCCCACGCAGACGACAGCGGCATCCTGGCGCCGCGCCAGTTCCACGGCGCCGTCGCTCATGTCGCCGACCCAGTTGGTTCCCACGCGGCTGCCCCCCGGCTGCGGCGAACCGGCCGCGCGCTCGATCCCGTCGCGCGGGGTCACCGTGTAGGGCGGTGTGCCCGAGTACCAGTCGAGCAGCACCTGGTTCACCAGCGGGCCGACGATGGCCAGCGATCTCACCTTGGAGCGGTCCAGCGGCAGCAGGCCGGCCGAGTTCTTCAGGAGGACGATCGACTTGCGCGTCACCTCGCGCACCAGGGCGTGCGTCTCGGGCTGCGCCCACGGCTCGGGGTCGTCCGGCGCCCCGACCGACGCGGCCGGCACCCGCTCGGGCGGATCCAGCAGCCCGAGCCGGATCGACACGCGGAACAGCCCCCGCAGCGCCTCGTCGATCTCGGCCTCGGTGAGCAGGCCTCGCTTCACGGCCTCGGTCACCGGCTCCTTGTGCTGGTCGAGGAAGTGGTTGATGCCGGCCTTGATCGACGCCGCCGCGGCGGTGGCGAGGTCGGGGAACGCCTTGTGGTCGGTCACCAGCAGCCGCAGGCCCGAGCCGTCCGTGCAGATGATCCCGTCCACCCCCCATTCCTTCATCACGATGTCGCGCAGCATGGGGTGGACGTGCGCGGGCGTGCCGTTCACCGCGTTGTAGGCCGCCATCAGCGCCCGCGATCCCCCCTCGCGCACGGCCATCTCGAACGGCTTCGCGTAGTACTCGCGCCACAGCCGCTCGTCGAAATCGGACGAGGAACTGGTGCGCAGATCCTCGTTGCTGTTGGCCAGGAAATGCTTCAGCAGCGATGCCGTCGTCCAGTAGCGCGGGTCGTCGCCCTGCAGGCCGCGCGTGAAGGCCGTGGCCAGGGTGCCGACGTGGAACGGATCTTCGCCGTACACCTCCTCGGTGCGACCCCAGCGCGGGTCGCGCGCCAGGTCGGCGTTGGGGGCGCGGACGATGATCCCCGAGCGCGCGTACCGCGGGCTCTGGTAGAGGTATCGCGCCTCGAGAGCCTCTTGTGCCGCCACCCGCCGGACCAGCTCGGCATCCCAGGTCGAGCCCAGCCCGTAGGCCTGCGGAAACTGCGTCGTCGCCGCCGGGTTGCGGCGGCCCCAGTTGCTCGGCCCTCCCTGCGCGACTCCGTGGTAGCCCTCGATGTGCGGCGACCCCTTCACGCCAAGCCGCGGGACCGCGGCCCGGTTGGCGAGGCAGTCGATCTTCTCGTCGAGCGTCATCCGGCCGATCAGGTCGGCGATCCGCTGCTCGGCCGCGAGGTTTGGATCCTGGAACGGGTAGCCTCCCTGCGGCGACGCGGAGAGGCCGGCGATTGCAGCCAGCAGGCACACCGACAGCAGCGTGGTTCGCATGTCCTTCTCCCAAGGCAGGCCGCCGAAGACAACGGCCCGAAGTCAGAGCAGCCTGCTAGTCCACCAGCGCCTGGTAGACCAACGACTTCAGCTTCACCTGGATCTCGAGGTCGCACGGCATCCGCTGTGTCATCAGCAGCACGACCAGCTCTTCCCTCGGATCGACGCGGAAGAAGGTGGACGCGGCGCCGTCCCAGCCGAAATCCCCGACCGATCCGTACCCCGTCGACCGCGCGACGTCGGTTGTGACCGACATGGTGAACCCGTATCCGTTCCCGTCGTTCTTGCCTCCCCAGGACGGGAGCGAGACGCCGGGGGGGAGCTGGTTGCTGCTCATCAGTGCCACGGTTCGCGGCCCGAGGACCCGGATACCGTCCAGTTCGCCGCCGTGTGCGAGCATCGTCGCGAAGCGGAGGTAATCGGCCGCCGTGGATACCAGCCCTCCGCC
>DAOPQX010000258.1:0-5183 GCA_035348395.1 Vicinamibacterales bacterium
CGCTATCGGGACTGCCGCCACGACACCGAGCCTGGCTGCGCGGTGAAGGAGGCGGTGGAGTCGGGAGCGTTGGATGCCGATCGCTTCGAGCACTACCGCAAGCTGGAGCGTGAGGCCCAGGCCAACGAGCTGCGCCACGACGAGCACAGGCGGCGGCAGGCCGAGCGGGTGTGGGGGCAGCTGTCCGACGAGGTGGCGCAGTTGCGGAGGTGGAAGGGAGGCAAGCCGTAGGACCGCGGCGGTCGGCCGCGCTCGAGGGCCAGACGCCTCCGGTCAACGCGCCGCCCGGCCGACCGTCATCTTTCCTCTTGCTATTGGTTCGATATCGCACTATCCTTGGTCGAACCATTAAGGAGGTTCGCATGATCACGCCGCTTTCCTTGCTGAGCCTGCTACCCCTGCTTCCCCTCGTGGCATCCGGGCCGCCCTCCGACGTCGCGGCCACCATCATCGCCATGGAGCGTGCCGCCCTGGACCGGTCCGACAAGTTGGACCCCGACGGCTTCCTGGAGATCTCCGATCCCGGTGTCGTCTACATCGACCCCTCACTGGAACAGCCGATCGTGGGGCTCGAGAACCTGCGCAAGTACTACAGGTCGTTTGGCGAAGGCGGCGAGCCGACATCCGGAGAGATGTTGAATTCCAGGGTGCAGGTGACGGGCGACGCTGCCGTGCTGACCTTCAACTACCGCCGCAAGGACGGCAAGGAGCCGCGCTGGAACGCCACCGAGGTCTATCACAAGACCGAGCGCGGCTGGCGCATCGTTCACACGCACTGGTCGTACATCAAGCCGCAGCCGCCAAAATGAAGATCCACGAGAACGACATCCTCGAGGTGATGGACGGGGCCGACGCCGTCTACCTGGCCACCGTGAGCGGCTCGGCCCCGCGCATTCGCGCCATGGTCAACCACCGGCGCCGGGACATCTACCCCGGTCCTTCGGAGTTCGCCCGCGCGGGCGGATTCACCGTCTACTTCTGCACGTCGGCTGCCTCGGGGAAGGTGCGCGAGCTGCGCGCCAATCCCGCCGTCGCGGCCTACTTCGCCCTGCCGCGCGAATCCAGGGGCGTGATGCTCACGGGCGACGCGGAGGTTCTCGAAGACATGGAGTCCAAGGAGGCGCTCTGGGACGAGCGCTGGCGGGTCTACTGGCCCGGCGGACCCTCCGACCCCGATTGCATCGTCGTCCGCCTCACGCCCAGGGAGGCCACCGGGTGGTGGGGCAGCGAACCGTTCCACCTGGACCTGCGCGCGCCATGAGCGAACAGAGGCAGGGCGGCTTCCTCATCGCGAAGATCCACCGGATCGGAGGGCGCATCTTCGCGCGCATGCTGCGCGACCGCGGCCTCGAGATCGACCCTGCCCACGGCCGGGTGCTCTTCTTGCTGTGGCAGGAAGGGTCGATGGCCATCAACGAGCTGGCCAAGCGCGTCTCGCTCGGCAGGTCCACCCTCACGAACACCATCGACCGCCTGGAAGCCGCCGGGCAGATCGTCCGCGTGCGCAGCGTCGAGGATCGGCGCAAGATCCTGATCGAGCTCACGCCAAAGAACCAGGCCCTGCACCGGCTCTACGAGGATGTCTCTGCCGAGATGACGCGCCTCTTCTACCGGGCTTCTCGAACGAAGAGGCCGCGCGATTCGACGCGTACCTGGCGCGCGTGCTAGCCAATCTCGAACACGGTTCCATCGCGCCGGACGTTCCGCGCCGCCGGGTGAAAGCCTCGGTTCCCCGCCGTCGCCGGAAGTGATTGCGTCCGCCGTCCGCCTGCTCTTCAGGCGCGGCCGGCACGGGACGAGGCGCGAATGGACACCGGCCTCGCGACCTCGAGCCGGAAGGGCGAAGACGCGGTCAGGGAGGCGATCCCGGTATCATGGGCCGTGCAGGCAAGACCCGACCCGGGGCGCTGGCTGGTCGTCGGTGTCCTCGTCCTTTCCACCGCCCTCAGCTTCCTCGACCGCCAGGTCCTCGCCGCGCTGGCGCCGCTCCTCAAGCAGGAGTTCAACCTCTCCAACGAGGGCTACGGCTACGTCGTCTCGGCCTTCTCGCTCGCCTACGCGATCGTCGCGCTGCCGGCCGGCGCGTTCGTGGACCGCGTCGGCCTCACGCGCGGCCTGGCGGTGGTGGTGGCGGTCTGGTCGCTGGCCGCGATGGCGACCGGTCTCACCGGGGGCCTGGCGGGCCTCGTCGCGTGCCGCGCGTGGCTGGGGGCGGCGGAGGCGGGCGGCATACCGGCGACCGGCAAGGGCTTCGCAACCTACCTCCAGCCGGGCGAGCGGGCGGTGGGGACGGCCCTGAACCAGGTCGGGATCACCATCGGCATGGTGGCGGCGCCCCTGTTTGCCGGCTGGCTGGCGGCCGCGTACGGGTGGCGAGCGGCGTTCATCGCCACCGGCGCCACCGGCCTTCTCTGGCTCCCGCTCTGGGTGTTCGTCGCCCGGCGGCGGCGCGGGCCGGAGCCGCCCCCTGCGGGTGCCCCGCGCGAACGCGGGCCGGGGCGCGACTGGCGCCTGTGGGCGCTGGCCGCGGCGAACATCCTGATGATGACCGTCTACAGTCTGTGGATGAACTGGACGACGGTCTTCCTGGTGTCGGCTCACGGGCTGACGCAGGAGCAGGCCAACGCGCGGCTGGCCTGGATTCCCCCGGTTTTCGCGTCGGTCGGCGGCCTGTTCGGCGGGTGGCTGTCGCTGAGGCTGGCGCGCGGAGGCGGGCCGCTCTACGACGCGCGCTTCAAGGCGTCGGCCCTGGCGGCGGTCGTCCTGACCTCCACGGCGCTCGTGCCGCTGGCGCCGGGCGCCGGCGTGGCGACCGCGCTCATCTCGCTGAGCTTCTTCATGGCGGTCGCGATGAGCGCGAACATCTACGCCATGCCGCTGGATCTGTTCGGCCCCAGCCGCGCGGCGTTCGCCGTCTCGGTTCTGACCGCGTCGTACGGCCTGATGCAGACCGTCGTGGCCCCCTTGTTCGGCCGGCTCATCGACCGCGTCGGCTTCGCGCCGGTGTGTGCCTTGTCCGGCGTCCTCCCGCTCGCGTCGCTGGCGGTGCTGGCGCTGGTCGGCCGTCATTCGCGCGACGACGCTCTGTAGGACGACGGCGTCTCTGCCCTATCCTCTCTCCTGCTCTGCAGACCGTCACCGCGAAGCGACATGGTCCGATCTTGGCAGGCATCGGCGAAGCGGCCCTGAGCCGCCGCGCTGAAATTTCTGACGGCCGCGCTGACCGTGCACGCCAAACCGCGGCCCAGCACTCGAGGACCGATCGTATGCTCCTGGACTTGCCTTCATCGGCGGTCGTCCCTCGCGATCTGCGAGTGATCGCCGGCGAGCAGCTGTTCGACCTCGTCGGCGACAGTGAAGCCTTCCGATACATGCGCACCAGGCTGGAGCAGGTGGCGGCGACGGACGCGACCGTGCTCCTGCTGGGCGAAACGGGGACCGGAAAGGGGATCGCGGCGCGGGCGCTTCACCGCTTGAGTGCGCGGCGCGACGCGCCGCTCGTCCACGTGGACTGCGCGTCGCTGCCCGCGACCCTGATCGAAAGCGAGCTGTTCGGGCGGGAGAAGGGCGCCTTCACCGACGCGCGCTCGACCCAGCCCGGGCGCTTCGAACTGGCGCACGGCGGCACGATCTTTCTCGACGAGATCGGTGACCTGCCGCTCGAGGTTCAGGCGAAGCTCCTGCGCATCATCCAGGAGGGTGATTTCGAGCGCCTCGGGTCGCCCCGCACGATCCACGTGGACGTGCGGGTGATGGCGGCAACCAACCACAGCCTGATCGATGACGTGAAGGCCGGCCGTTTCCGGCGCGACCTGTACTACCGCCTGAACGTGTTCCCCATCACGATGCCCCCGCTCCGCGACCGCAGGCAGGACATCCCGCCGCTGGTGTACCACCTCGTCAGGCGGTTCGCGGAACGCCACCGGCGCCGGATCGACGTCGTTCCCCGCCCCGTGCTCGACAGCCTCGTCGCCTACGACTGGCCCGGGAACGTGCGCGAGCTCGAGAACGTGCTCGAGCGAGCCATCATCAGCTCCGATCACTCGACGCTTCAGCTGCTGGAGCCGCTCACGCCCGACACGATCGACGACCCATGGCACCCGCCCGGAAGGCTTGCGGATGTCGAGCGTTCGCACATCCTCCGGGTGCTGCACGCCTGCGAATGGCGCATCGAGGGAGCACGCGGCGCAGCGTCGGTCCTGGGCCTGAAGCCGAGCACGCTCCGGAGCCGGATGCGGAAGCTCGGCGTGAAGCGATCCCTTCCCGTTCGCCTTCCGGGCGGCCGCCTGCTCAAGGGCCCGACAACGGCGCCCGAGTCGCAAGCCGCCGGATGCCGCTGACAGACCACCGGATGTCGTGGGTGCTGGTCCGATGTTCCGCCCAAGCCGCCGTGCGGCCGGATCGCGGCGGTGGAACGGGTCTTGGACGGGGATGGCCGGGCGCGCAGAGAACCTCACTCAGCACTCAGCCAAGGAGCAGGCAGATGAGCACGCTTGTGGCGGTTGTCTTCAACGACGAGACGACGGCTTTCGAGATGCGGACGGCGCTCGTCAAGATGCAGAAGGAGCATCTCATCTCGCTCGAAGACTCGGTCGTCGTGATCAGGGATCACACGGGGAGGACGAGACTGGACCAGGCGGTCAACCTGACGACGGCAGGCGCCTGGGGCGGCGGCTTCTGGGGCATGCTGATCGGCATGCTGTTCCTGAACCCGCTGCTGGGGGCAGCCCTCGGGGCGGGCGCCGGCGCCCTGTCCGGACGGTTCAACGACATCGGCCTCGACGACAAGATGATGAAGGACCTCGCGCAGTCCTTCAAGCCGGGCACCTCGGCGCTCTTCGTCCTCATCCGGAAGGCGACGGCCGACAAGGTGCTCGACGCGCTGAAGGACTTCGCGGGCCGGGGCAAGGTCTTCAAGACGTCGCTCAACAAGGACGACGAACAGGCCCTCCGCGAGGCGCTCGAGAAGCCCGTTCCCGCGGCGGCCCGAGCGGCTTCGAGTTAGTACCCTACGAGCCCGTGGTACTCGTGTCCCGCTGAGCAGCACCGAAGAGGGTGACTCCCATGGCCAACGCGCGCGCCGACGCGATGAACCTGACCCACACCTACCCGCACGAGAAGACCGGGCTCGAACGGTTTCTGGACGTCGTCGAACGGGTGGGGAACCAAGTTCCTCACCCGGT
>DAOPQX010000259.1:0-5155 GCA_035348395.1 Vicinamibacterales bacterium
GCGCCAGAACTCTTCGGCGTGGCGGTCGTAAACGCCCAACAGGCCGTCGGCGGTCGCCTCGGGGTCAATCGTGATCCAGTAGTCGGGCTTGGGCGCCGAGGGGCCGGTCTTGAAGGTCTCGGCGGCGCGAACGAGCGCCTCCAGGCTGCCCTGCCACACCACGGTGCCGCCCGCGGCAACCGGCGCGAGGACGGCGACGCCGATGAAGGCAGGCGCCAGGGCGCGGAGGCTGAACATCGCAGGGATCCGGCACTACTCTTCACCCTCTATCGGCGCCGTGTCAACAGGCGATGAACGATATCTCCGCTTGCGCCGGTCTTCGGCGGCCGCCTCCTTCTCCTTCGTGTCCTTTGTGGTTTCCCCGTCCGGGGAGGCGGCGCCTGGCGTCGAAGTTGCACTTGGGGGAGGCATCCTTGCCAGCCGGGTGACGGCGGGCCGATGGCGGCCGCGTGGCCGTGCAAAGTTCACGGTGTGTTGAGTATGGATTTCCTGCAGGCGGCGCTCGAGCACGGCACGTATCCGACGCTGGCAGTCGTGTCGTTCGTGAGCGCCATCTTTCCCGTAGTCAACGCGGAACTCGCGATGGTTGGCCTGGTGGCCGCGCTCCCGAACCCGAACCTCCTGCCGCTGGTTGCCGTGGCAACCGCCGCGCAGATGGCTGGCAAGTCGATGATGTACTGGCTCGGACGCCGCGGCGGAGAGGCGGTGCACGGCCGGTACGCGCTGGCGGCGGAGCGTTGGGGCCACCGCTTCCGCGGGTCGACGTGGGGAGTGGGCGGGCTCGTCTTCATCAGTTCGGCCTCGGGTCTGCCGCCCTTCTACGCGATCAGTACGTTGGCGGGGTTCTTTCGCACCAGCTTTGCCGCGTTCCTGCTGATCGGCTCGGCGGGCCGCTTCGTCCACTTCACCGCGCTCGGCCTCTTTCCCGCAGCCCTCAAGTCCCTCGGTTGAAGGACGCGAAGGCGGAGCCTGCCCGCCGTAGCTCGAGGGTCCTTCCCGAGAGCGAAGGCGGGGTGGTAGCATCCCCCGCTATGGTGAACTGGGATGAGGCCCGCTACCGCGGCGACGCGCAGGACGTGGACGAGCTGGTTCGCGTTTATCGCGTCAACGACTACCTCGCCACCGTCGAGGCCAACCGGCGCCAGGTCGACCGTGGGATCCGCGAGAAGCTGATCAAGCACGGCATCCGGTTGAGCGAGCGGCTCTCCCCCCGCATCTACCGCCTCTTCGGCGAGACGTGCGCGCGGTTCGGCGTCGAGTCGGAGGCCGAGGTGTTCTGCATCCCGTCCGCCGAGATCAACGCGTTCGCGACGCTCGACGTCCGAGAGGCCTGTACCTACTCGCTGATCGGCGTGACGGCCACCGCGCTCGAGCGGCTCGACGACGCCGAGCTGCGGTTCATCCTCGGGCACGAGCTGGGGCACATCCTCTTCGGCAACAACCGCCTGGACGGCCTGTTGTCGCAGAACCCCGAGAACGCCGACATCACGGTGCTGCCGCCCTTCGGCGAGAGCCTCTTCCTGCGCTGGCGGCGCAAGGCCGAGATCAGCGCCGACCGCGCGGGGCTGCTGGCGGCCGGAAGCTTCCGCGACTCGGCCACGGCGCTGCTCAAGGCCACTTTCGGCCTGAGCGAGAAGAACCTCAACCTCGACGTCGCGGCGCTGGTGGCGCAGGTCGACGAGATCAAGGGACACCCCGAGCTGATGGCCGAGGCGTTCGCCTCGCACCCGCTCGTACCAATCCGCCTGAAGGCAATCGAGCTGTTCGGCCGATCGTCGAAGGCCGCGCGCAACGGCTTGGAGTCGTCGCCGGCAGACCTCGGCGACGAAGAACTGGAAGACCAGGTGGACGAGCTGGTGCGGCTGACCCGGCGGTACCCGTTCCGGCCGGTGGACCGCGCCGCCATGCAGGTCGTGGCCCTCGGCGGGGCGTTGCTGCTCGGCGCCGACGCCGAGGTCAGCGACGAAGAAGTCAAGATCCTGATCCAGATCCTGCACCGCTTCTTCACCGACGAGCCCGAAACCGAGATCGTGACCGACCCGGCGGTGGTGCGGGAGCGGCTGCCGGCGGCGCTCGCGGTCGTGAACGCGGAGGGGGATGCGACGGCAAAGAACTTCATCCTCTCGCGGCTCACCGACATCGCGCTGGCCGACGGCGCGCTGATGGACGCCGAGAGCTCGGTCATCCTCGACCTGGCGAACCAGCTGGGACTCCCCAGCCGCGTGGCGTACGGCGTGCTCGTGGGTGCTGCACAGGCGATCGGCTTCCGCAGCGACGTGAAGCTGAACCGGATGTCCGAGGAGATCCGGCGGGGGCTGCAGAGCGGCTTCGCGCGCGGCACCGTCTCGCTGCCGGTGCTGCTGCAGCCCGACGCCGCGCCGGCCGCCATCTGAGCGGGGCCATGAACGCAATGGACGCCACCAAGACCCACGTCATCGACGGGACGCCGGTGGTCCTTCCAGGCGACGAGGCCTACCGGGTCGGGCGGGAGGACGAACTGCTCACCCCGGCACTCCTGGTCTTCCCCGAGATCGTCGACGCCAACATCCGGGCGATCGTCGGCCTGCTCGGGGGCGACGCCGGACGCTGGCGCGCGCACGTGAAGAGCGCCAAGATCGCGAGCGTCATGCGCCAGCTCGTCGAGGCAGGCGTGTCCAACCTGAAGTGCGCCACGCCTCTCGAGCTGCGGGTGGCCTGCGACGCCGGCGCAAGCGACGTCCTGGTGGCCTACCCCGTCGTCGGACCCGCGGTGGCTCGCGTGGCCGAGATCGCTCGCGCCCACCGGGCCACGCGCGTGTCGGCGCTGGTCGAGGCCGAGCCGGCCGTCGCCGCGTGGCGCGGGACGGGGGTGGGGCTCTTCGTGGACGTCAACCCCGGCATGGACCGGACGGGAATCGCGGACACCGCCGTGGAGGCGATCGCAAGCGTGGCGCGGGCAATCGCGCGCGCGGGAATCCGCTTCGGCGGGCTCCACTACTACGACGGTCAGGTGGGAACCGGGCCCGGGTGGGAAGCGCGTGCGCACGCGGGCTACGACCGCCTGATCGAGGTCGTCGCGGCGCTGGAAAAGGCCGGCCTCGCCGTGCCCGAGGTGATCACGGCCGGCACACCTGCCTTCGCGGCATCCCTGTCGTACCCGCGCTTCGCCGGCCGGCGCTTCCTCCACCGCGTCTCGCCGGGGACGGTGGTGTACTGCGATGCGACGAGCGCGGCACAGCTCCCCCCGGAGTGGGGGCTCCGCCCGGCGGCCGTCGTGGCCAGCCGCGTCATCAGCCACCCTGCCCCCGGGCGAGTGACGCTCGATGCAGGCCACAAGAGCGTTTCGGCGGACGCGGGCGTCCCGACCTGCGCCATCGCCGGAGTCCCGTGGCTGACGCCCCTCAAGCCAAGCGAGGAGCACCTGCCCGTCGCGGTGCCGGAAGGGCGCGACGCGCCGCCGGTCGGGCGCGTCCTCTACCTGGTGCCGCGGCACGTCTGCCCGACGGTCAACAACTTCGACCACGCCGCGATCGTGCGCGAGGGGCGCATCGAGGCCGTGGAAGCGGTCGCCGCCAGGGGCAGGGAGCGGCCGCTGACCGCGGCAAGGTAGAACCTATTTGAAGACGGAATCGAGCGCTTCGTAGCCCGCGTGGACCTCCTCGATCGCCGCCTTGATCTTCGCCTCGTCGCCGCCAGCCGCGGCGGTTGACAGCGCGTTCACTGAGGCCGCCAGCCGGTCGCGGGCGGGCTCGTAGGCGGCCTTCCTGGAGGCGTGCCGGGCCGGCAGGGCGGCCGCGGCGAGCGCGTCCATCTTCGCCTTCAACCCCGCCACGTGATCCTTCACGACCGGAAGCGAAAACTTCTCGAGGTCGTAGTGATAGAGCACGTAGAGCGCCTGGTGGAAGGCGTCGATCTCGGGGGTCGCCGGCCGGACCACCCGCACCAGCTTCTCGTAGTCGGTGTGCAGCGCCTCGGCCGCCTTGAGCAGCGCCGCGTCGTCCTGCTTGTCCACCGCGGCCCGGTAGGCCGCAACCGACGCCTGCAGCTGCTTCAGGCCGGCGTCCCAGGCCCCCTGCCGGTCGCGCAGGATCCCCGGCAGCTTCGCGCCGGTCACCTCGGCCAGGTACTTCTCGATGCCCGGCGTCAGCTCCGCCATCCGCTTGGTGTCCTTCGCCGGCCACGCCTCGTGCCAGAGGGGCATGATGACCTCGTGCATCGCCGACAGTGCCGGCACCTCGGACGCGGTCTCGTGGGGCTGCGGCGCCTGTGCAGCGGCCGGGACGGAGAGGGCGGCCAGCAGCGTGGCCGCGAGCACGAATCGCACGCGCATCGTCAGGACCTCCAGGATGTAGAGGAAGGGAGCGAGCAGGGTGAAGCCCTGCTCCACAGGTCTCACGCGTCGGCGCCGCCGGCGGTGCCGCGGCATCAGCCCGCGGGCGCCGCGCCGCCGCCGCCCCACTCGGCCGAGTACATGGCGTTGATGACGGCGGCGTACTTGGC
Organism: Vicinamibacterales bacterium; assembly: GCA_035348395.1. Lineage (GTDB taxonomy): Bacteria > Acidobacteriota > Vicinamibacteria > Vicinamibacterales > Fen-181 > JARKSS01. Next base: position 4,480 of record DAOPQX010000259.1, read on the forward strand.
GGCAATGGCGGCACGGACGTTCTTCAGCGTGGGGGTGATCTCGCCGCCGCCCTGCGTGAAGCGCTCACTCAGGAGCGCGAACCGCTTCACCTGCTCGTGCCGCGCCAGCACCGCCTGCTGCTGCTCGATCCGCTCGGCGATGAACGCCACGACGCGGGCGTCGAGCACCAGCGCCCTCAGCGACTCGTAGGTGAGGCCGCGCTCACGGGCCCAGGCTTCGAGCGCCTCGAACTGCGGCACCACGAGGGCCGCCAGGTAGTTGCGCCCCTCGCCGACGGCCGCGACCTGGTCGATGTAGTAGTCCCTGCCGATCACCGACTCGACCAGGGCTGGCGCGACGTTCTTGCCGCCCGAGGTGATGATCAGGTCCTTCTTCCGGTCGGTGATGCTGATGAAGCCGTCGGCGTCGATCTCGCCGATGTCGCCGGTCTTCAGCCAGCCCTCGTCGAAGGTCTCGCGCGTCTCGCGCTCGCGCCCGAAGTAGCCCTGTGTCACGTTGGCGCCGCGGACGAGGATCTCGCCGTCGGCGGCCACCTTCACCTCGCATCCCGGGATCGGCTTGCCAACCGTGCCGAAGCGGAAGTCGCCCGGACGGTTGCAGGTCACCATGGGCGAGGTCTCGGTGAGGCCGTAGCCCTGGCACACCAACAGCCCCGCCGAGAAGAAGAACTCCTCG